>JAFQBA010000002.1 GCA_017416845.1 Clostridia bacterium | reverse complement strand
TTTTGAAATTATTTATAATCTTAATCACATTAACACCAAGGCGTCTTCCGCCTATGTTTTATTCGGCAGCAAATCCTGTTTTTCAAGCATAAAAACAATGCCTCTTCATTGTTTTTGCTTGAAATCAGGTAATTTTGATGCTGAATAAAACATCAGCGGTGGTCGGGGTGTGGGGCTGACTATAGAAGCCCCACGAAAGAAAAGTTTGAGAACTTTTTCTTAAAAGAAGTGCTTGAGAACCCTTTCTCAAAAACAACCGGCGTTTTCGTGCCGGAGCGATAAACTCCAATCTAACGATGCTTATTAACGGAGGAACCCTATGACAAAATTATCATTTATAAACGCAGAAAAGTTAATGGACGGCATATGTGAAGTCTCCGACATTTTGAAATTCGAAATTGACAACAAAGCCCCAAATATTTATGTGACCGCAAAAAAATCGGAAGATAAAGGCTTGCTTCGAGTAGCTTTAAAAGGAAATCATGCCGCGGTTGAATATGATGATAAGGTTTCTTTTTTTCGTGGGCTTATGCTTCTTTGCAAAAATATGGCAGACGATTTTGAAATTTGTGAAAAAAGAAGCTTCAAAACAAACGGTGCTATGTTTGATATGTCACGAAATTCGGTGTTCAAGGTTGAAACCGTAAAAGAAATCATGAAATATATGGCACTTATGGGACTAAACATGTTCATGATCTACACCGAAGATACCTATGAGCTTGAAGGCTACCCGTATTTTGGTCATATGCGCGGAAGGTACACCAAAAAAGAAATCGGTCAAATGCAGGATTTTGGCGAAAAACTGGGGATTGAGCTTGTGCCGTGTATTCAGCTTCTTGCACATCTCGCCACAGCTCTCAAATGGGACGAATTTGCTCATATCCGTGATACACACGATGTTTTGCTTGCCGATAGTGAAGAAACCTACGCCTTTATAGACACAGTTTTTTCTAACCTTTCAAAAATGTACAAAAGCCGTCGTGTGCACATAGGTATGGATGAGGCGGCATTTCTCGGTCAGGGCAGATACCTTGACAAAAACGGATTTTGCGAGCAATCCGAAATTTTTTGCCGTCACCTTAACCGTTGTCGGAGCATAGCTTTGGAATATGGTTTCAAGCCTATGATGTGGAGTGACATGTTTTTTGACATGGCAGGTGAATTTGGATACAGCTCCGATGCCGAATTTTCGGAAACTGTCAAAAATGCAGTGCCTTCTGACATCAGTCAGGTCTATTGGTCATATAATTCTTTTGATGAAGCTACCTATGAAGCAATGCTTGAAAAGCACCGCGAAATAACCGACAATGTGATTTTTGCGGGCGGAATATGGACATGGAGCGGACCGTGCCCCAAATATGCAAAAACAATTGCCGCCTCAAAAGCAGCACTTTCAACGTGCATAAAAAAAGGCGTGAGTGAGGTTTTTGCAGCCGTGTGGCACAACGGTGCAGAATGTCCCCTTGTGCTTGCTTTGCCCGGACTCATGCTTTTTGCCCAAATGGATTATACCGGCAAATTCGACCTTGATGCAGTCAAAGAAAACTTTGAATTTATCACGGGTGTTTGTGCCGATGATATTATAAATATGGAAATTGCAGATTATCCTGCAGGGGATGCCGACAAATCAAAGGTTAAAAACCCAAGCCGTTATTATCTTTACAATGACCCTCTTGCAGGTCTTTTGGACAAACATGCTCAAGGACTTGAGCTTTCCCGGTTTTACGGAAAAATAGGGGAGGAGTATGCCGAAAAAGGCACAAAAATCGGATTTTTTGCCGAAGCTTTTGAATATTACAAAGCTGTGGTAAATGTTTTGGAGCTTAAAGCGGATTTTGGCGTGAAGCTTAAAAAGGCATATGACGAAAAAGATATTCCCACACTTAAAAAGCTCTATGATTTAAGCATTGAAACAGAAAAAAGAATTGACAATCTTAACGCCGTTCACCGCAGGTCGTGGCTTTTTTACAACAAGGCAAACGGCTTTGAGGTTCACGACATGATTTACGGAGCGTTAAAATCAAGATTTCAAACGCTGAGGTTTCAGCTTGAGCGATTTTTTGCAGACACAAGCTATGTGATAGACGAGCTGTCGGCACAAAGACTTCCCTTTGCCAACATTCCCGAAGGCGAAAGCCCTGCGGTTTTTGTCAGTCCTCGCTTTACAAGGCTTTATTCGGCAAACGTTGTGGCAACTGTGTTTAATGATATGTTTATAGGTTAGCCTTAACAACCAACACTGAAGACGCCTCAAACGGTGAATTTTCGGTATCTTTTGGCTTGTCGTCCTTAAAAGGCGAAAGGTACTGCGAGTGGTGAGATTTGGCAAGAGCAAAAAGGCATATAATTGTAGAAAAACATCTTGAAACAGATGTTTTTCTACATTTGTAGTAATTTCAAATGATTTATAGGCTAATTAATACTCTGTATTGCTTATTATTTCTGCCTTTTTGCGGTCTGGAGTTTTTTTGCATTCCCTATAATCTTATGGTTAAAAATTAAGTTTGCTGTTTAATCACCGGCCTTTGACGTCTCTGCCATATATCTCCAAAAACAAAGCATAGGCATTTGTGTTCCGAAATCTATGAGTATGCGTTTTGGATCGGTGCCGGTCTGACCGCTTATGTATATCGGTGCTTTGAGCTTGTTTTGTGTTTGAATTTCTAAAGTATTTGAACGTATCAATACTTTTTCAATATTTTGTTTGCCGTTTGCATCTTCAATTTCTATTGGGTATTCATCAAGTGAAGCATTGTAATCATATAAGAATTCCGTAACATTAGAAAACTCAATTATGAGTTTTTTAGAACCCTTGACGGTCGCAGATGATATATCCGGAGCATTTACGGGCATTCCTTTGCTATACAAGACGTTTAGTGCCTGGGATGCAAGTCTTTCGCCAAGCATAATTGCCGAAAGCTTGCTGACATGTATAAAATCTGACATATGGACTGCATCGATTGCCGGGAGAATATATGTGTTTGTTATTTTATGGGCAGCCAGACGCTGTGCTTCGCGGATCTCATCATACGAACGGCTGAGTCGTTCATTTGGTGTAGTCCTTATCTGTCTGTTAAGCTGAAACGTAAAAAATGGCAAATCATGCATTGAAAAATCACTGCGAAACTGTTTGGTAAGCTTTTCGAAGCGCATGAGATATTCTTTGCATGACACTCCATCGCCGGCATCGGTGCATCCCTGATACCAAAGAACCGCTTTGAACCCGATATTTTTGCTCTTTAGTGCATTTTTCATTTTTAAGTAAAGGTCTCCGTTTTCGGCAACGAGCCATCTTGAAAGCGGAGAGCCACCCATTGCGGCGGGAATTAATCCTACCGGAATGCCGGTGGTCTTTTTTATTTTTTTGGCAAAAGAGAGAAACATGTTATTTTTAGAATAATCATATTCATTAAAGGGGGCTGTGGCAATGTCCCAAAAATCCAGATTTCGAAGCACGTGTACCCCCGGCACGGGTTTGTCGCAGACAGTTCCTCTGCCCATGCCTGCCGCATTGCTTTGACCGGCTATCAAAAAAACATCACCAACGCAAAAATGACGTATGTTGTTTCCTCGAAGCGGTTGTTCTACGCATAAATCGGGATTATACAATACAATATCCATGGTATATGGTCCGCCGCACGGCACATTATTCACACGAACGTGCCAGCTCATGTTTTCAACCGTAAGTCTGACCAAAGGAATGACGAGAGAACCGTCACATTCGCTCATAATACGAACATACAGCATCTCGGTTGAAAAAGGTATTTCCTGCCATGTATCGTCGTCTGTGTTTTCTTCAAATATACCGCTTACATCAAAATCGGCAAATCCGTTTTGGTGTTGTATTATTTCCCAGCACTGAGGGGAGGACGTTATTTTTATTTTTTGTACCTTCATTTTAACCTCCGTCCGTTAGCCGTCGGAGGACTATCCGAACTCGCCCTAAAGCCATGAAAGACAGGCTTTTTCTTCGTTGTCGCTTATCGTCATACCTCGTATTGCCGAAAGCTTCCGCCTCGAAAAATCGCTGTTTTCAAGACTTTAGGGTTTGAAGAATTTCAGAATTAGTAAATTTTTGATAGAATAAGATAAAAACGCAGGGAATATCGACCATATTTCCGAGGCTTTTAGCGAAATTATATCAAAAATTTACAATTCTGAAACGGGTTCGGATAATCTTCCGACGGCTAATTATATATAAGATAAAAACTTCCTGACGGTAATGTAAATTCTCCGGGATTTATATTTGATGCCTCAAGATGGTGGGTGTCATCGTTGATATAAACCGTCATATCGGAGCAGAGATTGGTTTCTATATGAACGGCATCCTTTGAAGTATTAGTGATTAATACGGCTTTTTTGTCACCGTTGAATGCCGCAAGAGTGTATATGCCGTTTTCACTGTTTACAGAGCTCTCTGCCCGGTTACCGAGCATATATAGCTTGTTAAACGCAGGAAATGCATAATAGAGTGGAAACGGTTCTCTGTTTATGGGATTGAACATTCCGTGATAATATGAGGCGGAAACCTGTGCGTCATAATAACACAGGATTTTGGTTTTTGTATTTTGCATTGCACACATCATGGAAACTGTTTTTGCGGCGGCGAGAGATGTACCTTTTTGAGATATTGCAAGCTGTGAAGCTTCGAGGGGGTTGCCTCTGTCTTCACACACATTGTTCCATTCGTTTAGTTGAGTTTCTATATCACCATATCCAAGCTCGTTGAGACGTCGGTCAAGATATTCGGCACAGATAACGGTTCTGTCGGTTGTGAGATAGCTGTGCCATGAAAAGAAATCTATGGGAGCATCATGCTTTTTGATATGTTCAAAAAAGCCTTCAAAAAAGTCAATAAAGTTGGAGCTTCGTCCACTTGCATAAAGTTCATCATCAACCTTTTCGCACTTGATACCAAACTTTTCGGGATCGGAGAGAATATGACGGAAACCGCAGGTTGCATAGCCCCCAACCTTTATTTCATCCCCGAAAATCGATTTCAGATGTTTTGATGTTACGGTATAAAGCTCATAGTATTCTTCCTTTGTACCGTGCCACATTTGGTTTTCAGAGTTGTCTCTGCCGTTATCGGGTTCATTCCATATTTCCCAGTAGGTTATGTTATAACGGAACCCGTTTGCCCATCCGTAGTTATAATGACGAATAATGTGTTCGCAGATTTTTGCCCATTTAAGGCTGTCTTTTGGCGGAAATATACGATATGCCTTTATGTAGTGATAATTCTCTATAGTTTCACCAAGTCGGAAAATGGGTTCGCAGTGATGTTTCATGAGATTTTCTATAAGCCAGTCAGTAAATGTAAAATCATAGGATGCTTCGTCTTCCACATCGGCATTAAAATCTCTGAAAACATTATGAATATCCACAAAACGGTTGGCACCGTAAGCCCCACCAACATCGTGAAGTCTGGAATAGGGCATGCCTGCTTCGGAAACAAAGTGGAACATAGAATCGTTTACCCCAGTAAAAGGAGGCTGACCTATTGCGTGCATGGGTTTGATTGTACCTGCATTTTTGTTGAAGTTATAGTTTATTTTCATGAAAAATTCCTCCGGATTTTAATTGACCCCGGCAGTCATCATTAAAAACTGTTTTCATAAGTGCTTTTTATGTTGATTGTCGAGGTCGTTTTTGTCAATTAACAATAAATATGGAAAACGGATCGAGCCATCTGTCATCAAAAACCAACTTGGTGCAATTGTCACCGGCAACTTCATAAGAGTACAGCTCGTCTAAAGTGACAGTTTCCACCGTACCGGTTCTGTCGTTATAACGGAAGATGGAATAGAGGCTTGCCTTAATGGGCTTAATGTCACTCTCCTTCACGTCGGCAGGGTTAATGTTGGCATAGGCAAGATCCACAACGGGATTCCAGTTTTTGATTACGTTACAAAGTCGGATTTCTGCAACCTTGCCTGCTCCGCCGCCGTTTCCGCTGAAAATATAATTTCCGTCGGCGAGGGTGAGAGCACCTTTTTTATATACAAGCTCTGCCGCTTTCACATCTGATGTATTGCTTAAATAGCTTATTCTTATGAGGTCTCCGCCGGCAATATTCATTGAGGAAAAATAGTCGAGTGATTTTCCGTATACAACTCTTCCGGATGGGTTGTTTTTGTTGTACACGGTTACGGCCTCGATTTCATCGCCGTTGCTTTTTATGACCTGAGAAACATCGCCGACCATAAACAGTCTTGTATCATCCGGCACACCTTCGGCGCCGAGACTGCCGTCATATCTCATAACAACATAATCGGCAACTTTGTTATTTTTGTCAAGACTGTATCCCTCGGAGGTGGCAGTGTAGTTGGTGCCGTTGGTGAGAGAAGAGCAAGTGAAAACAGAATAAAGGTCTTCGTTGTTTTCAATTGTTCCGTCACTTGCCTGATTGGGAATACGAAAAACCTTTGTTGAAGGATTGATAAAAACTCCTTCGCCAAATATTTCTGACCATTTTTTGTAGGTGATGTAAGAAAGGTTCTTGAGCTTGTCTTCACCGGTTTTGTAAATGTCTGCACCGCATTCGGTATCCATGAGCGTATCTCCCGGAAAATCAAGAGCTGTAATCATCCCGTCGGCGCTAAGCTCATATCTTACAATGCCGAGCTCAACATTTGTGCCGATTTTGGGAATAGCTGAGTGCATATCGGCAAATGAATCATATGACTTGTTGTTAATCAGACATTTCTTATCCAAACCGTATTGAACACTTATACCATCCTCGGTGAAAATTTTTACAATAAGGCTGTCGTCAAAGCTCTTTTTGATATGCTTTGTCGCAAGTATAATTCCTGCAAGTCCGCCGGCATTTGAACCTTCGGATATATGCACTGCCGTGTTATATTCATCTGTTACCAAGGTTACAAAATTTCCCAAAAGTTCAGATGCTTCGCGGCTTATCCGAGATGTTATTTTAAAGGATTTTCCTTCGATTATAACCGAATATGTACTTACTCCTTCAATCTTTCCGGAAACAGTTTCCAAAAGCTTGACAATTTTATAGATATTTCCGTTTATATCCTGATATATGTTGAGGATGTCTCCGACGGTGATGTCTGCAAGAGTAAGCTTTTTGCCGTCAGTGTCAAAAATTAATGTTGTATCCTCAATTTTATATGCCATGCCTTGGCAAAAGATGGTTTCATTTGATTTGTTTATTCCCGAAACCTTCATTGCCTGACCGGCTTCTATAATAACTATATCAGCTCCGTCGGAATAGATGCCGTTATCAATAATTGTAACCTTTCCGCTTTCGGGCACTGCACCTTCTGCATTGGGAAAATGTTCACAGCCGTTGTAAAATATGTCTGCTTTTACAGATATTTTTGCAGATTTTGTGCGTTTGTCTTTGTCAACATACTCATACACATTGTTTGAAAAGCAGGCTTCATTATCCGGATAAAGCTCGGTCACATGACTTTTGTCATCAACGACAGCACAAATAACTCTGTCTGTTTTTCCTTCTTCTCTGACATATGCTGTGATATATCTGCCAAAGAGTTCTTCGGCAGGGGTGTCGCAGTTATATTCAATGCCGTCAATCGAAACTCTGCCGTTGTCGACTGTTTTAGCACTGATTGAATAGATTCCTGCCGCATCTGCAATACCGTATATTGTATAAATGCCGTGTTTATCGTTTAATATGGAATTGCCTATGTAAGGGTATTGAGCATTATATGAGGCCAGATCGGCGGTTATGTAATTGTAAATAAGGACATATGCTTGTTCGTAGGTGAGGGTAACCGAAAGGTCGGTTCCCACACCTTTGAATAGCTTTAGATTTGTGCCGGCTTTCAGCAATTCAAAATCATTGATGTTGTCCGAACGAATTCCAAGCAGTTTGACACAAAGAATAAGAGCATCCTTGAAGGATATATTGTTTGAGGGATGGAAATAATAGTTTGTGTCAGAAAATATCCCCGCCATTGCAAGCTCGTCTCTGCTCAGTTGGTCGTAGTAAGAGTTTTTGATAAGTATGTCCACAAAGGTATCACGGGATATGTACTCCGTTCTTTTTGATGTAGCATCGTCAAATCCAAGCCCCACAAGAAGCGCATTTGCATCGTCAAAATATTCGTTTGCCGAAGCAGAGGTACTCTGCGCAGGGACTGCATTTATCAACAGAACATAGAGCAATATCATGCTTATTATTTTTTTTATGTTTCTCATAGATTACTCCTTTCCGATTAACGTTTGTTTATTCACCGTATAATTGAATTTCTACCACGCTGTTCCAGTGATTCAGGCTATTTTGCTGACCTTCGTAGCGTACATATCTTGCTTTGGCATTGAGCTCAAAATATTCAAACTCCGAAGATTTGCCCGAGGATTCACCAAGCACAATTTGCTTTGTCCAGCTTTGTCCGTCGTCTGAGGTATATATTTCAAAATAAGATTGTCTTTTGGCTCCTTCATAAAACGCAATTCCGATTGCTTTGATGTTTTTGGCGGAACCGAGGTCTATATCCAGGCAAGGCTTTTGTCCTTCGCCCGAGGCGGACCAACGGGTGTTCATATCATTATCACCAACGTTTTCGGGAATATTGCCGTCATTATCGGTAGCGGTAATTGCAGAAAAATCATATTTTGTTAATGAATTAATGTCAATTTCTTTTGGCTTAAGAGTAAACAAAATTTCATAGTATGAAGTCCTGCCGGAGGATTTAACCTCAATAACTGCTTTTTTCACATCACCCTCGGGATATGTTACAACAGTTTCGGTATTATTGTCGGCTTTTGCAACAACCGTTGGGAGCTGTGTCGGAATGGAGTCATATTTAATGTTATAGTTATATACATCGCCGTTAAAGCCATCTATGGATTGACCGTCAATCAGAATATCCGTGAGCGCCGGTTTTGGAACAAGGGCTTCGTCGGCAGTCCAATTGTCAATGGCAACAAAATCCGAGATTTGCTCGGGGATTTCAGCCTCGGTGGATACGGGAATAAATTCCGCCATGAGGTTGAGTTCGGTTACGTTGTTAGCTTTTATATATATTTTTCTGTAGGCTCTCAAAACTCGCTGTTCGGGATTTTGCGGTGAGGTTGGCAATCTTTCGGCTGCCATCTGACCAAGCTCAAAATCTACATTTGCCCATACCTTGAGAGCAAGTTTTTTTCCGTTTAATGTTATGAGTACAGTGGATGAGTCCAGAATTTCAATTTGACCCGGAGTATTGACCGACCAGAAAATTTCCGACGGTTCAGCCATGAGAGCTTCATCCTGAATAACAATTTTGCTTCGGTTGTCATGGATTTTTATTCCGCGTTTATATGAAGCAGCATATCCGTCATAAACCTTTGTGAGGTCTGTTACGGCATAAGCTGCTCCTTCGCCCGATGCAAAATCATCAAATACCGCAGTTGTATCAACATCCTGACCGACAGCAGTTGAAGGATTTATGACAAGGCAATTGTTGCCCTCGGGACGTTTTTCATACCAGTTCCATCTGCCGCCGCTCTGAGAATTGTCCCAATAGTCGGGATAGTCATAGTTGCCAAGTCCCATTGGGGTGATAAATCTTTCTCCGAATGCATCTATACCAAATGCACCCGACACCGGATCGCTGTGACCGTTTGCATTTCCGTTTCCGGTGTACATTGCGGCATAAAATCCGGTTTCTTTGTTCCAGGAATTTCTGAAAACTGCCACATTTTGCTTCATGGACACGGGGGAGAGCTTTTTGTCAAGAGACAGGGTCAGCCCTTCCTCAATGTTGTTCAGCTCACCTTTATCATACCAGAGAAGCACCTTTGCACTGTTTGAAGAGGTGAGTCTGTCGTTGATAAGACTCAGAAGCTCCGCATTTTTTGAGTGTTTTGCGGCAAAATACAAAAAGTTTGAATTAAACTCCGATGCAGCCGGTGAACAGTCGCCAAATGCAAAAGGACCGACTCCGTACATATACAGAGGATAGTATGCAGTTGTGCGGAATCCGCTGTAGCGGTCATAGTCATACATGGTGCCCAAAGCACTCTGAATTGCAGAGAGCATGTTCATTGCTTTACCGGTTGTGTAGCCATAGTATCCAACCGGCTCTTCATGGCCGCCTTCACTGCCAACAAGCTCAAAATACGGCTGAATATTATACATGTTGTTATAGAGTACAAATGCAGAATATTCGGGGTAGTCGGGTGCAAGAGCAAGAGCCGCAATTGCAAGATTGCTGTTGTTATAAACGCAATGGTTATATGAACCTCTCCAGCACCATATATTCATGTTGTCATTTTCTGCACGCAATGACGAAAGTTTTGAAGGGTCTTTGTAATATTCATATGCTATGTCAACACTTTTTTCTTTTATGGAGGATATTGCCCATGATTTTTGTTCATCGCTAAGATAGTCATACAGCCAGTCATAACAGATGGCTATTGCCGCCGCGGTTTGAGTGTTATCAAGCTGAGCGTCAGCTGTCCATTTTGTGATTTTTTGCAGGTGAGTAAATTCCTCCATTGCACGGTTGAGATATTTTTGATCGCCTTCTACAAAGTAAGTGGTCATAAGTGCAAGTATTCTGCCTTCAACACTTGTGTGTTGCTGGCTTACAGCATTGTTATGTGTGATAACGGGAGTATCAAGAAGCTCGTCGGCAGATTCTTTGACAAGGGCATAAAGCCTTTTAGTATCCTCATCACCGGAGATGAGATTTGTTTTTATTTCTTCCAGCTTGGCACGGGTGCCGTGTATATATGGATGGCTGATGTTTTTGGGATTCAACTTGCTTTTTATATCAGAAAGGATTTTGGCTTCGGTTGGAGCTTCAACCGTGTCCAAAGCCGTGAGAGGCGCTGTCCATATAGTGGCTGAAAAGTTTTTGATATATTCGGAAAGTCTGTACATTATTACCGCGGCTTCTGCTCTGGTGGTTTTGCTGTGCGGCATGAAGGTGCCGTCGGGCATACCTTTGATAATACCTTCTTTCGAAAGATATGCAACGGCGGATTTTGCATATTGCGAAACTGATGCTCCGTCTGTAAAGTTGAGTTCGCATTCTTCGGTTTTGTACCCTGCGGCATTGAGTGCTCTGACCGTCATAACGCACAAATCCTCGCGGGTTATGGATTGACCTCTGCCAAAGGATTGTCCGTTGCCCCGGGTTATGCCGAGAGCTTCGGCAGAGGAAACATAGGCATAGAACCAATCGTCCGGGGAAACATCGTCAAAGCTTGCGGGGCTTTCTGTCATTTCAAATTCAAAGGCTTCTATAATCAGCTTTACAAATTGTTCGCGACTCAGGTTTTCTGCCGGAGCATAGCGCCTTTGGGCAATGCCGTCTATCACTCCCATACGATACAGAAATTCAATCTCTTTTTTCGCCCAGTCATAGTCTGATATATCATCAAAACTATATATGTTGTCAGCATAAGTGTCGGGTGAAGAAGTTTGAGTATTTCCTTGTTGCTGTGAATCGGAAGGGGGTGTCTGTGCTGTGATGGATACGTTGGGAGTTCCTTTTATTGTTGACGAACCACCACCGCCGGTTGTACGTTTGTCCTCGGTGTCAATAGATTTGTTAAAAGCCTTTTTGAAATCGTCGATATCTTTGAAATCCTGCCCTGCAAGAGCTTTGGCGGCATTCTTTTCGTTTTTCTTGAATTTGTCAATGTCCTTTTGACTAAGCTCCAAAAGTTCGCTGTTTGATTCATCTTTGATTATTTCGCTTACTTGGGCATAGTTTGATGCTTCTTTTATTTTATCAAAGATTGCCTGCAATCTCACTTTCTGAATGCTTTTGCTGAATGTTTCGCAAATTTCTTCAAATGATGATGTTGTATTTTTAATTTGGTCGGCAAAATCAGATACCGTCATTCTTTTGTATTCATCATTCATATTTGAATAGAATGAATAATTATCAATTTTGTCAATTGCACATTCTGAAGCATATTTTTCAAAAGCATCAATTAATATATCCACATCTTTTTCATGGGAGAATCCGCTTATAAGATATGCATCATAAATTGCATCGCGTGCGGCAGATATGTTTTCTGCAGTATATTCGCCAAACCCCGGCTCGTCGGCAAGCAGATTGCTCACATAATCATTTCGCTCAAAAATTTCTTCTTTATTTTCAAATATTTCGAACATATCATATGCTGTATCAATAACACTCTTGATGATCTGTGCATCACCGGAGGATAAGCAAGACCATACATGAGCATATTCTGCGGCTGAATAGCACGTAAACACATCGCTTATCAGGGCTTTTCCCAGATAGTATGGAGAAGAAACATATGCCCTGTATTCTCCGCCATCCGTTAACTGTACCTCAAATGAATAATAGCCGTTTTTATTTGTGACGGAAGTTGCACTGAAAACGGCATTTTCCGTATCCGAGTCGGAATTTGCTATTATGAGATTTACGACACTCTCTGCACAGTCAAAAAGCTTTCCGCTGACACACAGCTTTCCGCTGTAATCGGAGGATATTGAAACATCGGCGAAGGAGGTACCCGACTCATTGGAGTATACGGGGTTATAATCCGATTCGTCGCCATCTGTTCTGAACAGGATTTTTTTTGTTTCGTAAATTGTTGAATCACTGCTTTCCAATCCCGAAATGCAAAGGCTGTATACGGTTGTTGGAGAAAGCGGCATTGGCGGAGTAATTGTAATTATATTGCTCTCTTCATCATATGTAAAATCCGACTCCGACAAATCCACCGTTTCTCCGCTGTGTTCTTTTTGGAGATTCAGATTAGATGCTTCAACAGACTGCACTGCAGAGGCTAAATATATTTCGATACATTGGTCGGGAGAAAAACTGCGTTCCAATGCTTTCGGCACAGTATTTTTCACTCCGTAAAAATCCTCACCGGTATATTTTACAACAACACCGGGTCCCCAGGAGCCGTCTGACCATTGACTGCTTTCGTTTGCTATTGATGACTGATTTCCCACATTTTGTTTCAACATAAATTTAAGGCGGGTTTTTCCTTCAGAAAGAAGTTTTTTAACCTGAGACGTAATGTCGATGTCAACATATTTACCATTACCGGCTGCTTCGGAAATTGTGGCAAATACATCGCCGTATTGGGGTAATTGTGAATAGGGAGTTGTTCCCGGGGTGAAATCACCGTCTATTTCATACAGTGAGGCATTTACCGACCCGTTCATGAAAGGTTTGTATGTGACCTGCGTAATATTTTTACCCTCAAGGGAACTGATGTCAATAATGCAATAGTAATGACGGTAGGTGCCTCCGGAATACAGATACGGAAGCCATCCGCTGCCGCCGGAGCTTGATTTGCGGTTTCCGGTATGGTCCGGATCTGAAGGAAGATATACTGCTGACAAAAAATTTGATGAAGTGAGTTTTAATTCGTATTCATTCACACAGGTTTCAAATTTGTATAAAACATCTTCGCCAAATTTGTTGCCGCTCTTGCTTGAGATGCCGTTTCTTATTTCAAGGATATAGGTGCAATAGGGCGATTTTTGGCAATTTACCATAATGTCAGCTCCGCTAACTTCAAGATCGGAGCTTTGAATTTCAACATCAAAGCCGTCTTTGTAGAGCTTTACCGTATCGGCATTTACGGTGGAAGGATCAACCGTATCGGAAAAGCTGACTTTCAGCGGCGAGGTGTAGCTTATTTCGCCGGATGGACCGTCCGTTGGTGAAAAAACGATTTTTGCCTCTTTTTCCTGTGCAAATACATGACCGGGATATGAAGCGGCAACGGTTATAAAAATTGTTAGTAATAATGATATAATTCGTTTCATAAAATCCTCAACTTTCTTAATATTCTATGGCCGGTACAAGCGGTATAATTCCGCTTGAGATATTCCACAAAAAAACTTTGATTTTGGAGCCGGATGTAACTTCGGCAGAAAGCAAGCGGGTTGCGTAGGGCAAAATACGCCCGCTTGTTTCCGTTGAAATATCCGTAAGTTCATTATCGCTGTATTTTGCCAACACAAGCATATAGTTGCTGAAGCAAAGGTCACTGTTGTTTTTAAGTGTCACCTCAGCGTTGACATATCCCGAGGATTCGGAAATAATGATATCCGAAATGACAAGAGGTTCTTTTTTTAGCCGATAAGATATCGATATGTAAGGTTTCCACTGTGAATAACTTGATTCGTTGGCAAGCACTGTTGTAGACGGCTCATTTTGCACTATCATAAATCCAAGCTTTGTTTTGCCCTCTGAAATGAGCTTGTTTATGTGAGCTGTTAAATCAAAGGATATATATCCGCCGTTTCCTATGTTGCCCGCATATTCGCCGAGAATAGAGGTGGCAGGCGGAAGGCTTTTGAAGGGGGTAACACCCGGAGTAAAATCTCCGTCAACAGAACATAGCGATATATTGAGATTACCGCCGCAAAACAAACTGAATTTTCCATTTGTGATTTCGGTGTCCTTTAAACTGCTGATATCCACTGTGCAGTAATAGTGACGATACACTCCGGAGCTGTAGAGATGAGGCAACCATCCGCTGTCGGCTTGCGAAAGGGTACCTGTGTGTGATGCATCATTCGTTTCATACATGGCAGAAGTAAACTTAGTGTAGTTCAGAGTTGTTTGACGTATGGTTCCTTCCGGGGGCAACCGAGTGAGTTTTACAACGTAATATGCACTTCGTCCGTTGCCCGATACGGTGATTATTGCTTTGAATTCTCCGTTTTCGCTATATCGGATATCCACATCATATTCCTTTGGATTATCAACGGTTATTTCGGGCTCTTTATCAGCAAACTTTTCAAAAACCAACTCATAATTATAGTTCATGGAATTAAATCCGGCTATGGGAGTTCCGTCCACATATATGGCATCAACGGTGGGTTTTGCAAGCATGACTTCATCGGTATTCCAATCGGAAATGGGTACAAAGTCTGATATATCCTCCGGCATTTCAAACTCTGTTACAACCGGAGTGAATTCTGCCATTAATTGAAGAGTTGTTATGTTTTCGGCACTGATGGCTAACTTGCGATAGCCAGGATAAGACTTTTGCTCCGCTGTCTGCGGTGAGGTGGGAAGTTTTTCGGCAGCCATTTCAAATAGCCTTATATCTGTGTTTGCATATATCTTCACGGCGACTTTTTTGCCGTTGTTTGTAAGAATCGCAGTGTTTTCGGAGGTGATTTCTATTTGTGCCGGAGTATTAAAAGACCAGAATATTGTTGAAGGCGATTTCATTTCGGCTTCGTCCTGAACAATAATCCGTTCTCTGTTTTTGTGAACCTTCATGCCGCGTTTGTATGATTTGACATAGTCTTTGTACACGCCCGAAAGGTCGCTGATTGCATAGGCACAAGCTTCATTGCTTTCAAAGATGTCTATAACTGCCGTTTCGCTGACATCCTGTCCAACCTTTTCGGATGGATTTATAACAAGACAACCGGCTCCTTCGGGACGCTTTTCATACCAATTCCATCTTCTTCCGTTTTGTTCATTTTCCCAATAACCCGGATAGTCGTAGTTGCCTGCTCCTATGGGTGTTATAAATCTTTCGCCAAATGCATCGAGGCAAAAAGCCCCCGACACCGCATCACTGTGTCCGTTAGCCGTGGCGCATCCGGCATACATTGCGGCATAAAAACCATAGTCAATGTTGTGACTGTTTCTAAACACTGCCACATTCTGAGCCTTTGAAACCGGCGAAAGAAGTCTGTCATACGGAAGCTTTTCGGCATCTTCCGTGTTGTCAAGTTCTCCTTTGT
This sequence comes from Clostridia bacterium, assembly GCA_017416845.1. GTDB lineage: Bacteria > Bacillota > Clostridia > UMGS1810 > UMGS1810 > RGIG1828. The sequence goes on along the minus strand of JAFQBA010000002.1, from coordinate 6,720 downwards.
CATACCAGAGTAAGGCTTTTGCGCAATCACCTTTTGCAAAACTTTCGGAAAGAAGTTTCATTAGCTTTTGATTGTTTGAATGTTTTGCGGCAAAATAGAGAAAATTTGTATCGTAATATGCTTTTGATGGGGAAGTATCGCCAAAGGCAAAGGGACCTGCACCATGCATATAAAGCGGATAGTAAGCTGTGGTTGCAAATCCGGGATATTTATCATATCCATACATTGTACCCAGCGATGAATTGATTGCAGACAGCATGTTTATCGCCTTGCCTGTGGTGTAACCATAATAGCCTACAGGTTCTTCATGACCTCCGTTTTCGCCCACCATTTCAAAGTATGGCTGAATATTATAAAGGTTATTTTGTATAATGAATGCCGAGTATTCGGGATATAGCGGTGCAATTGCAAGCGCGGCAACGGCAAGATTGCTGTTGTTGTATACACAATGATTATAACTTCCGCGCCAGCACCATATATTCATATTGTCGTTTTCTGCACGAAGAGCGGACAGCTCGGACGGATTTTTGTAGTATCTGTAGGCAATATCCAGGCTTTTTTTCTTTATTGTTTCTACAGCCCACGTCTTTTGCTCGTCAGATAAATAATCATAAAGCCAATCATAGCATATTGCTATTGCCGCCGCACTTTGAGTGTTATCAAGCTGAGCCGCTGCCGTCCATTTTGAAATGGTTTGCATGTTAGCAAATTCTGCGAGGGCGCGGTTTAGATAACGTGTATCTTCGCTGACAAAATAGACTGACATAAGAGTGATAATTCTTGATTCCACGGCAATGTGGCTTTGGCTTACACCGTTTTGAGTTGAAACAGGCGTAAGCTCCAAAAGCTTGTTTGCATCGGAAAGAACCTTATTATATAACATCAGCGAATATTCGTCGCCGGATTCTACGTTTGATTTTATCTGCTCAAGCTTGTCATAAGATGCGTGTATATACGGATGCTTGACCTCTCCGGATAAAAAGCGTTCTTCAATGTCTTCGAGAATCATCGATTCCGACGGAGCATCAATGTGAGATGCTCCGTAAACAAAACAGGAAGGGGCGATAGTGCCAAGCAAAATGATCACAACCAGTAGTACACCCATTATCCTGCTTTTCATAATATCACTCCCTTCCTGTCGAAGGCCTGAGAAAGAAATTCCTTAACAATTTGCTTTCTCGGGATTATATTTTAATTGTCTGATGTTGCTGCCTGCCTGATTGGTTTAAGCATTGAATCGACAGACCACAAAAATGCTTTGATTTTGTTATTTCCTGTAGCTGTGTAGCTATGGGAAATCATATCGCTCGAATCGGTGCCTTGCACACCGGTAACAGAGACGAGCTCGTCCGAATTATACTCGGCTATGATGAGAACGCAGTTTGCGGCATTTGAACCTGCATATACCGAGGCTGTGTATACCAAGCCTTCATTTGTGAGAATTATTTCGTTATTTATTGTTGTAAATGACAGCGAAATATTTTCGCTCTGTACAGCACTGCCGGCATAAAGTCCGGTGATATCAATCCGATAGTTTTTTGCACCTTCAAGCTCTTTGGAAGGATTGATAATGATTTTTCTCTGAGCCGGAACAAATGTGATTTCACTTTCTGTAAGTGATATGGTTTCTGCATCTGTTGTATTTGTAAGAACAATGTTTTCTGCATTGATTTGTGTCACATCCGCTGTGAGAATAAGCTCTATATCTTTGTCACATGCAAAATCGGTTTCGTTGTTTTTCGGATCGGATGATTTCAGTGCAATGTATACTTCGTTTTCGGTTGTTACACTGAGATTGGGTCTCCAGCTTGACCATGCTGTTTCATTGGCAAGATTGGTTGTGCTTGCATCGGTTTGTTTGACCATAAATTTCAGGCTTGTGCCGCCTGCAAGAAGTGTTTCTCTTGCATAGTCGGTAATGTCTATTTGTGCGTAGCCTCCATTGCCCATGGCTTTGGAAAATGTTTGGAAAACATCTCCGGGCATGGGAAGCTCGGCATATTGGGTAGTGCCGGGTACGAAATCTCCGTTGAGTTTATACAGAGATATATTAATATTTCCGTTGCAGAAAAGATTGTATGTTACATTTGAAATAGATTTGCCTGCCAGCTCACTGATGTCTACTGTGCAGTAATACTCTCTGTATGATGAACCGTTATAGAGATGGGGAAGCCAGCTGCCGGAATTGTTGCTTACTCCTGTGCCGGTAGGTTCATCGGTATCATACATTGCAGAGCTGAATTTCGATGATGAAATTGTAAGTTTTGTTGTACCGGTTATTGTGGTAAAGGAATAAGAAGCCTGCTCGCCGATGACACTTCCGTAAACATCGGTGATTACATCGCTTATTACCAATGTATATTCCTTAAAGGGCTTTTTGGGATATGAAACAGTTATAGTTTTTTCGTTAACCGATATGTCCTCATCTGAGAGTGCCAGCTTTTCTCCCTCGCACCACAGTGACACTGTGTCGGTGTTTACCATAACTTCGTTGAGAGGGTTGTTGTATGACACAGATATATCATCGGTATAAACACATTCTCCGCTTGGATAGCTTTCTGCGGCAAGGGGCTGCATTTCTTCTGTCTCAATTGTAAGGAGCGGTCTGTAACTCTCGGTTGCACTCTCTTTTGTTTCAAGATTTGCATAGTAATTATATTTGGTTCCGAGAATTGCCGCAAAGCTGATAACGCTGTCAGACTCGGACAAGGAGTATTTTCTGATTAAATCGGTAATATCATATTCATATGTGGTTGGTGTGGCAGGCATGTTGTTTTTGCTTGCTATAAGAACGTCGGGTTTTATTTTGGCATCTGTCAAACCGATAGCTGTGGTTTTCAGGGGGGCATTGTTGTAGGTGAGACCGTCTTCTGTCCATGAATTGTCATCAACCTTCCAAAAACCCAATCCGCCGGCACCGTCAGCCTGATTGGAAAGTGCATAGGTGAGCTTTAGAGTTGCCTTTTTTACATATTGACTGTCAAAATCAAAGGTGTTAGCAAGATCAAACTTAAAATAAGCAAGATAACCGGGACACTGGGTGTATATTGCATTACCTCCGCAACCGAAAAAATCTTCCGTAGCAAAATACTGCGAACCGAATTTAACGGATGCGTCATTGCCTGTGTTTGTTGATAAAACGGTTGAACCGCTCCATCCGGCACCGCCGACCGAAGCATCGGCAATAGGTGAAAGAGTGTAGACAGATGTGCCCTGTGCATGAGCGGGAATAACTGTCATTGCTCCGACTGTTGTCAGCATAAGAGCCAACACTAAAATTTTTGCAACAATTTTTTTCATGATTATAACCTCCGTTTTAATTTTATATGAAGCGACAGGATTTTAACATGCGTATAAAATCCTTACACATCATTTTGTAGTAATTCTTCAAGCTCGGTTCTTCTTAGACTAAGCTGATTCATGAAATTTTCTGAACCTTTTTCATAATTTCTGATGCACCAAAGCTTGTAATATTCATTTTTAATTTCATCGCAAAGCTCAATTAGTTCATTAATTTTGTTTTTTGAAAATTTTTCGCCTATTCTCAGTTTGCAAAGCTCGGATGAAAGTATCACACAGCGGGAATTTAAAAGTATTTCTTTTTTCAGCTGTTTATCAAAATCAACAGCTTCAATGTCGGTTATCACCTTTTTTACATATGCGGTGACATTATCAAAATAGAATACATCTCCCGAATCCTTGAGGTCATAGAGATGGTTGAAGCGTGAATTTGATATTGGTGTTTTAAATAACTGACCGCACATGCTTCCCACATGAACTCTCTCAGGTTCAAGAAGATAATAATTTGCCATACGATACATCAGTCTTGAAATGTTTTTACCGCCAAAGAGTGCCTCATCGGTAAATCTTTCGGCATTTCTGATGAAATCCGCCTTAAAGCTTTCGCCGTCTTGCTCTTTTCCCACGTTCCAGCCGTACTGACCTGCAAGTGCACATGGAACGGCACTCCATACACCAAAGTGAGGATGTCCTTCTTCACAGCCCCAATCGGTTATCATTATGCCTTTTGCACCGTATTTTAGCCCGACTTCGGCGGCAGTGCGGATGTTGAAGGTTGTCACATCGGCTCTGCCCGTAAAACTAAGGTGGGTGTTGCATGAAGGACACACATAGAAATTGAGTCCGGCATCACGGTATTTTATACAATGCTCCGCCATACGCTGAGATTGAATAAGCTCATATCCCCATTCAAGCACAACGCTGTCCTTAGGGATCATATGGTAAACCTCTTCGTCGCCGTAAATCATGTCCGACCAAAACATTACCTTTTTGTTGTATTTGGATTTTGTAAGATTATCCAGCTTTTGAAGCCATTGCATAAACGCAGCGGCTTTGCCGTGAACCCGGCAATATTCCTCCATCTGAAATTTTCCAAGTCCATATGCTTCGTCAAGCCCAACGTTGACATATTCAGATGAAAAATGGGGCAGAAGAGATGAATAAACATTGTCGATAAAATCAAGACTTTCGTCAATGAGCGGATTTATTGTACCGCTGTTTGTGTTTTCGTTTCCCAAAGCGAGGGGACGAAATTCTTCGTGTTTGAGCCATGGGGTCAAATGTCCGAAGGAATTTTGATTTGGAACAAAATCTATGTAACGCTCCCTGCAATATTTGTCGAGTTCCTTTATATCATCACAATCAAGGCAGTCAAAATCTTCGGTATATTTGGGGTAGGAGCTGTATTTGTAACATTCTCCTTCCATATAAAGCTGAATTTCATTGTATTTAAGATATGATAAAAAATCTATAATCTTTTTTACGGTCTCCGGTTTTGGCATTCTACATCTGCTGATATCAAGCATATATGCACGTCGCTCAAATTGAGGCTTGTCATGAACCTCACAACAACATACTTTTTCCTTGCCCTGTTTCAAAAGCTGAAAAAGAGAAGTGAAAGCCCTGTATTTGCCTTCATCACAGGATGATGTAACACAAATCCCGTCGGAATTGATTGTCAAAAGATATTCTTCCTTGGACATATCCGGATTGTTTATTACGTTGATATCAGAGTTTCCGTCTTTATACATATAAAACAGCTCATTGTGATTTCTGCAGTTGTAGTTACATTTTAAATCATATACTGAATTTTCAAATATGGCATTTTGCGGCTTGGGGAAAATCATTTGCTTCTCCTTAATTAAAAGAATATAAGATATTATTGTAATTAAAGTATATCATTGCCGAAATATGCTTTAATACATTTATTTCAAACAAAAACTTTCATTTTTCAAACAAAACTATTTTTTGCATTATGATTTTCACTTTTTTCGTATTCAAAATTAATATCGGGTTTGTTATATATGTCAATAAAATTTATAACGAATTAGAAAGAAAGTTTTGACAAATATATCAATAAATATTGACTTTTTATTATTTTCAAAATATAATCATACTGTAAGATAAAATCAGAAATCTTGTTTTTTCAAACAAAACCGAGGTGATGATATGTCTAATTTGGAGGAAATTAAAAAGAATCATGGAATTGACAAATCAATAGCGTCCAGCCATGCACTGGTTTATTCATATACCAAGCACGCAAAATCCCCCATAACTTTTGCACACTATACCCATGAACACACCATTTCGTCACGGGTAATGTATAACAAAAATAACGACCACTGCTCTCTTTTTATTTTTCAGACCGGAAAATTCGGATTTATTTTTGACAATGCAGTTTACAATTCTTCATATGGCAATGCGTTGATAATCAGGAACAATGAAAAGTATACGGCGTGTTTTTATACTGATTCTTATCTTGATTATTATGAAATTCAAATTCCGTTGGAGTTTTTTGGCGATTACAACGGTACAGATATGTTCTATTCTCTTTTTTATGAAAGGGAAAACGGCGAAAGAAATATGGTTAGTTTAGACAGATTCAACTGTGATGTGATGATGAGCAAATTGCGTGAAATAGAAAACGTTATAAACTCTCAAAATTCCAATGCCGATATTCTTGTATATGCACATATCATACAGATAATGGGCATAATACATTCACAGTACAATCTAAACAGAAGTATGCCGGTAATTAAAATTCCGCAGAAATTGAAAACGGCAGTGGATTATATACATCAGAATTATCTCACGCTTATTGGTGTTGATGAGGTATCACACCATTGCAATATAACCGGAACCTATCTGGCAAGAATGTTTAAGGATTTTATGCTTTGTACACCAAACGAATATATAACCAATCTGAGGATATCTCATGCGAAATATTTGCTTTCGAACGGCAAGAGTCTCACCGATGCATGCTTCGGTTCCGGATTCAGCAATTATACATATTTTATTACAAAATTCAAATCGGTCACCGGAATTACTCCCTCGAAATTTAAAAAGAAGTAAAGAGTAACGTTTTTTGGTGTGATTCGGAATTAATAATTAATATAAATTTCTTGTATAAACAGACGGGATTTTTACAATATTTGCAAAAAAATGACAACATTCCCGAAGGGAAAAGCCCTGCGATTTTTGTCAGCCCACGCTTTGCAAGGCTTTATTCGGCAAATGTTGTTGCAACTGGGTTTAATGATATGTTTATAGGTTAGCCGTCGGAGATTCGAACTGAGCACGCTCTGCAAGTGTGAAAAATCATGCCTTTTTGGATTGTCAAGCTTGTAGGGCGTCAGCCCAACTTCGCTTTCCGCACCAAAAATCCATATTTTTTCGCACTTGGATAGTTCAAAGAAGTTT
>JAFQBA010000020.1 GCA_017416845.1 Clostridia bacterium | reverse complement strand
TTTTGAAATTATTTATAATCTTAATCACATTAACACCAAGGCGTCTTCCGCCTATGTTTTATTCGGCAGCAAATCCTGTTTTTCAAGCATAAAAACAATGCCTCTTCATTGTTTTTGCTTGAAATCAGGTAATTTTGATGCCGAATAAAACATCAGCGGTGGTCGGGGTGTGGGGCTGACTATAGAAGCCCCACGAAAGAAAAGTTTGAGAACTTTTTCTCAAAAGAAGTGCTTGAGAACTCTTTCTCAAAAACAACCGGCGTTTTCGTGCCGGAGCGATAAACTCCAATTTGAAGAATTACATACAGGAAGTGATTATATGACCAATATCAACGACTACAAAGGCTTAAACATTCTAAATGTCCTTGAATCCGATGCACGCAAAGGTGTGTATCAGGCAAACTGGGACCATATTTTCAGAAACTATGGCGACAACGTGGAGTGGCAAAAGCTTCGCAATCAGATTTATCTTTGTGATGCCACCCGCAATTACATATATTCCAAACCCGGAAAGGTGAAATACGAAAAAGGCACACGACCGGTTATTGAAGCGGTGGTTGAATATGTGACAAGAAACGCCGAAACCGAGCGTGAAAAGGTTCTGGCACTTCTTACCTTCGGCAGAGACCTCTATCTCGGCAAAAAAGAAGAACAGTTTCCCTTTAACTTTTACGGCGGTACCGAAGAACGCCTCATCGAAAAAGGTGAAAACCTTTGCGAATGCATGGGCAGACTAATGGTGAGCCTTTGTGAGGTTCTCGGGATTCCCGGCAGAATTGTGATGCACGTTGTTTGCGGTCATATCAATTGCGAGGTTTTCATCGAAGATAAATGGTGCTTTTTTGATCCCCGTTTTGCAGTGTTTTTTGTTGATGAAAACGAAAAATTCCTTTCGGTTGAAGAAATTATGCAAAACAAGGATGTCATTTTCAACCAGCCTGACTGGGTGAAAAAATATGTTTCACAGCAGGTGACTTTTGACAAAATATCAAAGGATTATTATAATCTCTATATGCATCCCAATCAGATTCACACATTTTGCGATTATTCTCTGATGGATTACAATTTATACACATATAACATTGTTATGGAAAATATTCCCGAAAAAACCGGAATCCGCGAGGCTCAGGCTCGCTATGGTTATTATAACAAGCTGGTTATGGAAGAAAACAGACAGGAGTGGAATAAATGAAAACAGGATTTGCAAGAATATGTATAACACCTCCCATGGGCACTCCCATGGCGGGATATTATGAAGAAAGATTTTCAAAAGGAGTGCTTGATGACCTATGGGTTCATGCTCTTGTTTTTGACAACGGAAAAACAAAAGCCGTTTTGGTGAGCGTTGATTCTCTCATGTTTTCGTCACAAAAATGTGATGAATACCGAAAAGTAATCTCCGAAGCATGCGGAATATCCGAAGAAGGAATTTTCATTTCTTGCTCCCACACCCACACAGGCCCCATAGTCGGCAGAGACGGATTTATTTGGCAAGGGGTGGAATACACTGAAAATCAAATGCTCTACCATATGCGTGACGCTGTTTGCGTGGCTCTTTCCGACCTCAAAGAATCAAAGCTCTATGTTGCCGAGGGAAGGGCAGAAAAAGTTGCCTTCATTCGCCGCTATCGCATGAAAAACGGCAGTGTTCAGACAAACCCCGGTGTTGACAATCCCGAAATCGACCATGTGCTTGGAACTCCGGATGAATCTGTTAAGCTTCTCAAAGTGGAAAGAGACGGAGGAGACGATGTTTTTGTTGTGAATTTTGCGGTTCATGCAGATAATGTGGGCGGTGAATACATCAGCTCCGATTTTGTACACTTCCTTCGCGAAACCGTTGAAAATGCAATCGGCAATGCAAAGTGTATGTATATAAACGGTGCGGAAGGTGACGTTAATGCAATTAACACTTGCCCCACAGCAAACGACAGAGTAGGTCTCGACTATGACACCTTCGACGGTTGCCCCCGAAGCTATGCTCACGCACGTCACATGGGTAGAGTTGTAGCCGGGGCAGTTCTTCAGGTTTGTGATAAGGCACTTCCTGTTGGCAGTGATGAAATACGCTTTGACGAAAAGCTCATTACCATACCATCCAATGCCGAAAACGAAAAATTGGAAGAAGCAAAAAGAATAAAGGAACTCTATGACTCCGGCAGAGAAGATGAGCTTCCCTATAAAAACATGGAGCTTACAACCGCTGTTGCCGAAGCAAAGAGAATTGTATTTCTTGCAACCGGACCCGAAAGCTATTCCTACACACTCACGGCACTTGCAATAGGTGATGTTGTGTTTGCGGGGCTTCCCGGAGAACCGTTTGCCGAAATCGGCATGAGAATTTCCGATTCTTCACCCTTTGCCAAGACCTTTGTTTGCTCTCTTACCAACGGAGGCGACACATACTTCCCAACCTCATCGGCATATGACGAGGGCGGATATGAAGCAAAGGCATCAAGACTTAAAAAAGGCGGAGATGAAATTGTAATCTCCGGTATGAAAGAACTTCTTGAAAAACTCAAGGCATAACGGAGGAAAATCTATGTTTAAAATAGAAGATTACAAAGGCTTGAATATCCTTAATGTGCTTGACACCGAAGCACAAAAAGGCATATATCAGGCATATTGGGACAGTGTGTTTTGTAATTACGGAAACAACGTGGAGTGGCAAAAGCTCCGTAATCATATCTACCTTTGCGAAGAAACAAAAAATTACATATACTCCACACCCTCTGCAACAAAATATGAACAAGGCAAAAGACCGATTCTCGATGCCGTTGTGTGGAAGGTAACAAAAGACCTTGCCACAGACCGTGAAAAGGTTTTGGCACTTCTTGCATTTATCAGAGATCTGTATCTCACTCACGGCAAGCATTTCCCCTTTGATTTTTACGGCGGCACCGAAGAAATGCTCATCGAAAAAGGGGAGAACCTTTGCGAATGTGTGTCGAGGCTCATGGTTTCTCTTGCCGAGGTAATCGGAATTCCGGGCAGAATCATATGCCATGTTGTCAGTGGTCATTATGTGTGTGAACTGTATCTTGAAGAAAAATGGTGCTGTTTTGATCCGAGATTTGGCATATTCTATGTTGATTCAGACGAAAAATTCCTTTCTGTTCTTGAAATAATGGAAAACAGAGACATAATCTTTGAACAGCCCCACTGGGTTAAGGAATATGTTTCAAAGCAGACAACCTATGAACAAAGAGCTGAACGCAATTTCAGGCTTTGCCTTAATCCCGGAGAAATCCAGACCTATGTAAACTATTCTCTTTCGGATCACAAGCTTTATTCATATAACATCACCCTTGGCGGCGAACCCGAAAGAAACGGCTGCAGAGAGGCTCAGGCAAGATACGGTCACTACAGAACAATCGTTCTTAATGAAAGATTTGTTTGATTTTTGAGGTGAGTATTCATGAATATAGTATTATTAACCGCACTCGGAGTAGGCGGCGCAACTGTCATCGGCTCGGTTATCGGCTTTGCATTTAAAAAACTTTCTCATAGGTTCAGTGACATCATTTTGTCTTTTGCGGCGGGTGTCATGCTTTGTGCCGCAGTTTTTGGACTTGTTTTGCCTTCAATTGATGAAAACAACGCTTCATCGGTTTTTGTGTCGATTGCAGGAATTGCATGCGGTGCCTTGCTTCTTAATATCATGGACAAACTTGTTCCTCATTTGCATCGAATTTCCGGCAACGATATTGAATCTCACGGTGAAAATAACGAAAAACTCGGAAAGGTCTTACTTTTTGTAATGGCAATTGCCATTCACAATCTTCCGGAGGGCATTGCGGCTGGTGTTGGTTTTGGAACAGGCAACACAGCAGAGGCTATCACCATTGCAGGCGGGATAGCATTGCAAAATATCCCCGAGGGAATGGTAATAATTGCTCCCATGCTTGCATCGGGAATGAGCAAAAAACGCACATTTCTTGTTGCATCCTTCACGGGCATTGTTGAGGTTATCGGAACATTTATTGGTTATTTTGCGGTGAGTGTTTCAAGTGCAATCCTTCCGTTTGCACTTTCGTTTGCCGGTGGCACAATGCTTTATGTTATCAGTGATGAAATGATTCCTGAAACTCATCACGAGGGTAGTAGAGGAGTAACCTGGGCATTATTGATAGGTTTTGCGCTGATGCTTATCATGGATGTATATCTTGGATAAAACATAGCACAAAAAAGTAAAAATTTTTTACAATAAAAATGCTTTAAATGTTGATTTTTCATTGACATTGAAGCATTTTTTTTGTATAATAAAAGAGTGTGTACTTATACTAAAAGAGGAAGTGAAAATTTTGCTCACTAGTAAACAACGGGCATATCTCAGAAGCCTTTCGAATAAGCTTGAAGCCATTTTCCAAATTGGTAAAGGCGGTATTAATGATAATCAGTTGAAACAAATAGATGATGCTCTTGAAAAAAGAGAGCTTGTCAAAGTTCATGTTCTTGAAAACTCTTTCATGGACACAAGAGCAGTATGTAATGAGGTTGCCGATGCGATAGGTGCAGAACCTGTTCAGGTAATTGGAAAGAAATTTATTCTGTATAAAGAATCAAAAGAAAATAAAACCATCGATTTAAGGCAGGCGAAATAAAATGCCAAGCAAAATCGGGATTTTCGGCGGAACATTTAATCCCATACACAACGGACATATCAAAATTGCCCTTGCAGCACTTTCGGAGTATGATTTATCTGAAGTTGTTTTTATGCCAAACGGGAATCCGCCCCATAAAAAAGGGGAGTTAATAACAGATGCTGAGCTTCGCTATAAAATGGTCAAGCTTGCAACGGAAGGGATTGATGGTCTGTCGGTATCTTGTTATGAAATAAAGAGGGAGGAGCCTTCGTATACGGTAGATACAAACCGCGCCATGAAAAAACTTTATGGTTGTACACTTTATTTTATAATAGGTGCCGATTCGCTCTTCACGTTAGACTCGTGGAAAACACCGGAGATCCTAATTAAAGAGTGCAAATTTATTGTGGCCGACAGAAACTGTAACGAGGGTACAGATATTTACAAAGAATGTGAAAGACTAAACAAGCTCGGCGGTGATTTTTCGTGTCTTAAAATGGAAAAATATGATGTAACATCAACACAGCTCAGGCAAAGAATTAAAGCCGGCATAAATTGTTCGGATTATATTCCTGAAAACGTATTGAATTTTATTGTTTCAAATAAACTTTATACATCCTGACGGAGGGAAAAATGACAATCGACCAGATGCGTGAAAAGCTGAAAACATCTCTTACCGAAAAAAGGTTTAATCACTCACTCGGTGTTATGGAAACAGCAGTTCAAATGGCAAAGCACTTTGGTGCAGATGTTCAGAAAACTGCAGTTGCGGCACTGTTGCATGATTGTGCAAAAAACTACTCAAAAGCTGAAATGTTTGAACTTTGTGAAAGATTCGGTGTCATTCTTGATGATATCTGCAAAGCATCAACAGGACTCATTCACGGTTTTTTAGGTGCAGAGATTGCAAATAAGTATTATGATGTTTCCGACCCCGAAATTTATGATGCAATTTATTATCATACTATTGGAAAACCAAACATGAATCTTATGACAAAGATTATATACATAGCTGATGGGATTGAACCTAACAGACATTATGAGGGTGTTGATCTGATTCGTGAAATGGTTTATGAAGATATCGACCGTGCGCTGATACTTCAGATTGATTATACCATTCGTTCTGTAATAAGTCGCGGTGGGCTTATCCATACAAATACAATTGATACAAGAAACTTTTATCTGAAAAAAATTAGGTGATAATTATTATGAATGATTCAAATCCGGCACTTAACTTATATTTGAAGTCAATAGCATGCTTTACCGCTATATTTTTGAGCCTTATCTATGTTTTTTATCCAATTTATGAGTCGGTTTCTCATATTAGTGTTAAATATTCTGATGAGGTTTTGGATGGCTTTGAGTTTTCTTCAACGTTAGAAAAATCATATATTAATGTTCTGATGGTTGGCCTTGATAAGGATGAAACAAGAACTGATGTAATTATGGTTGCGCAGTTTAATCTTACAGATAAGTCTATTAATTTCTTGCAGATTCCGCGAGATACGTATGTAGATAATAACAGATATGACAAAAAAATTAATTCTGCATATGGTGCCGGAGGCATTGAACGCACTATTGAAGAGATTCAGTCAGTTGTTGATATTGAGATAGACAGATATGTTGTAATTACCACATCGGGCTTTAGAAATGTTATAGATGAAGTAGGAGGAATATGGTATGATATTCCTCAGGATATGAATTACGATGATGATTATCAAGATTTACACATTCATCTGAAAGCAGGTTATCAGCTCCTTGATGGTGACAAAGCAGAGCAGTATGTAAGATGCAGAAATATCTATCCGGATGGTGATCTTGGAAGAATTGAGGCACAAAGCGGATTTATAAAAGAATCAATTAGTCAGATTGTCGAAAAATGTAATACAGGCAAAGCTGATACAACAAATCTCATAACTGCGGTAGCCGATATGGTTGTAACGAATTTTGGTACTGTTGAGATGTTTAAATATGCTCCGCATCTTTTGAAGGTTAATATAGACAAGGTTAATACTCTTATGCTTGAGGGTGTCGCCGGAGACAAAGACAGAATTTCATACTTTTTTGCTGATTACGAAGCAAATGAACAGCTCATTAAGGAGTATTTTACACCAGATATATCTGAAGCAGATTTTAGTGAGGTAGAATTGAGAGATGATACTATTGGCAGTAACAGTATCGAGTCTAAGATTGATGAACAACTTTTAGGTAGTGAATCCATACCTCAAGGAACAAAGGTATACGTTCTTGATTATTCGGGAACAGAGGGGGCATATATGAACGAAACTCTCACACAACTTGAAGAAATGGGTTGTGAAATTGTCGGTTCTAATGTCGCTCAAACAATTACTGCAGAAAAAACATACTGTATTGCAAATAGTGATAATATAGCTTGTCCGCTTATTGCAAAGGCATTGGGCTTGAAAAACTACTATATCAATCCTGATAATTCCATAAATGCTGATGTAGTTGTTATTTTGGGAAAGGAAGATTAAAGTGAATTCAAAAGAATTAATGGAGAAAATAGTTAAATATATGGACTCCAAAAAAGCAGTAGATATAAAAGTGTTAGACATCAGTACCGTTACGACAATGGCTGATTATTTTGTTATTTGTCAGGGGGGTTCAGCTCCTCAGATGAAAGCGATTTCAGAAGAAATTGAAGAAAAGCTTGCTGAGCAAGGTATTGATCCCATCGGTAGAGAGGGAATGAATACCTCATATTGGATTTTGATGGATTATTCAGAAGTTATAGTTCACATTTTCAATAATGAATCAAGAGCATTCTATTCAATCGAAAACCTTTGGGGCGATGCCCAAGAGGTTGATATATCAGCAATTTTAACCGAAGAATAATATAAAGGAGTTGACATAAATGAATTACGATTTTAAAAAAATAGAAGCAAAATGGCAAAAACACTGGGAAGATAACAAGTCCTTCAAAGTTAGCGAAGACACTTCAAAGCCAAAGTATTATGCCCTCGAAATGTTTCCGTATCCTTCCGGAAATCTTCACATGGGTCACGTTCGAAACTATTCAATAGGTGATGTTGTTGCCCGTTACAAGAAAATGAACGGCTTCAATGTTCTTCACCCCATGGGTTGGGATTCTTTCGGTCTTCCTGCCGAAAATGCCGCAATCAAAAATGGTGCAAATCCCAAAGACTGGACTCTTTCAAACATGGATACCATGCGTGACCAGTTAAAAAGCATGGGTATCAGTTACGACTGGGACAGAGAAGTTGCCACCTGCAAACAGGATTACTACAAATGGACACAGTGGATGTTTTTACAGCTCTATAATAACGATCTTGCCTACAAGAAAAAATCATATGTAAACTGGTGTCCTTCATGTAAAACAGTTCTTGCAAACGAACAGGTTGTTAACGGTAAATGCGAAAGATGTAAATCAGACGTTGGCAAAAAAGACCTTGAACAGTGGTTTTTCTCAATTACAAAATATGCCGACAAACTTCTCGCCGACATCGACAAATTAAAAGGTTGGCCCGAAAAAGTTAAAACCATGCAGGCAAACTGGATTGGGAAAAGTCACGGCGCAGAAGTCAAATTCCAACTTGATGGTTCCGATCAGGTTCTCACTGTCTACACAACCCGTCCCGACACAATCTATGGAGTAAGCTTTATGGTTATGGCTCCTGAAAGTCCGCTCACCGAGTCCATCATTGCAGGCTCCGAAACAGAAAAGGAATGCCGCGAATTCATCAATAAGATGCAGTTTGTTAAAGAGATGGACAGAGCTTCCACAGATGTTGAAAAAGAAGGTGTATTCACCGGTAAATATGTGATTAATCCTCTCACCGGTAAAAAAGTACCTCTCTATCTTGCAAACTATGTTCTCATGGATTATGGTACAGGTGTTGTTATGGCTGTTCCTGCTCATGACCAGAGAGATTTTGAATTTGCCAAAAAATATAATCTGCCAATAGATGTGGTAATTACTCCCGACGGCAGTGACATGAAAGGCTCCGAACTCACCGAAAGCTTTGAAGCCGAAGGCATAATGATTAACTCCGGCGAGTTTAACGGAATGAACAACCGTGAAGCTCTTGCAAAAATGATAGATTATATGGCTGAAAAAGGAATAGGAGAGAAGAAAACAAACTTCCGCCTGCGTGACTGGCTCATTTCACGTCAGCGTTATTGGGGTGCACCAATTCCTATTATTTACTGTGAAGACTGTGGTGCTGTTGCAGTTCCCGAGTCGGATCTTCCGGTTATTCTTCCCGAAGATGTTGAGTTCACAGGTCAGGGGCAGTCTCCGCTCACAACAAGCGAAAGCTTTAGACATGCTCCTTGCCCCAAGTGCGGAAAAATGGGAACACGTGACATGGATACCATGGATACGTTTGTTTGTTCATCATGGTATTTCCTGAGATATTGTGATCCTCACAATGATAAAATGCCTTTTGATAAGGATAAAACTGATTACTGGATGAATGTTGACCAATATATCGGTGGTGTAGAGCACGCAATACTTCACCTTCTCTATGCAAGATTCTTTACCAAAGCACTTTGTGATCTTGGATATGTTTCTTGTGATGAACCCTTTGAAAATCTTCTCACACAAGGTATGGTTCTCAAAGATGGCACAAAGATGAGTAAGTCTCTCGGTAATGTCGTAAGCCCTGAAGAAATTATCGGTAAATATGGTGCAGATACAGCAAGATTATTTATTCTTTTTGCTGCTCCGCCCGAAAGAGACCTCGAATGGAGTGATACAGCGGTTGAAGGTTCTTACCGTTTCTTAAATAGGGTATTCAGATTTATTGATGATAACAAAGATAAGATTGATTTTAATTCAAGCTATGATAAATCTGCACTTACCTCTGATGATAAAGAACTTCGCTATACTCTTAACTATGCTATCAAAAAAGCAACCGATGACATAAGCATCCGCTTTAATTTCAACACTGCAATCAGCTGTGTAATGGAACTTGTAAATGGTCTCTATTCTTACAAAGGTTCAAACAATGCCCTTATTTCCGAGGCTGCAAAAGACCTTATCATCATGCTTGCGCCTTTTGTCCCTCACATCACCGAAGAACTTTGGGAGATGGCAGGTGGCAAAGGTAGTGTTCACGAACAGAGCTGGATAAGCTATGACGAAACAGCTCTTGTTAAGGACGAAGTTGAAATGGTTGTTCAGATTAATGGCAAGGTTAAGGCAAAAATGATGATATCAACCACGAGCTCTGACGACGAAATTAAAGAAATTGTTTTAGCAAATGATAAAGTTAAAGAATTTACCGAAGGAAAACAAATTGTTAAGTTTATAGTTGTTAAAGGTAAACTCATTAACATTGTTGTGAAATAATAATCAGACAAAATTATAGTTACTGTTATATGTCCGATCTAATGACGGTTCCTTGTCTTTCCAAAATCCAATCCGAAAGGAAATATAAATATGAAAAAAGATAAGCTTTACGAAGTAAGAAAAATTACTACCATCAAAGAAATGATTGAACAAAGTTGTGAGATTTATGCAAACAAAAATGCATTTCTTCGAAAGGTAAAAAGAGGAGAACCATACATCGGAGTTAGTTATGCACAATTTAAAGAAGACATCTGGGCTCTTGGTACAGCTCTTCACAAGCTTGGCATGAAAGATGGCAAAAGAATTGCTGTTATCGGTGAAAACCGATATGAATGGGTTCTTTCATACATGGCAGCGGTAAATGGTGACACTATGTTTGTTCCTATTGACCGTGAACTTGCCGCTCCCGATATCTTAAATCTTCTTAAAATTGCAAAGGTTTCTGCTATTGTATTTTCACCCAAAATCGCGGCAAAGTTAGCCGATGCAAAAGCGGAAGTTTCTACAATTGAATATATGATTTCGATGGATGCTTCCGATGAAAACGCAGATAAAACCGTAGCCGCTCTCATCGAAGAAGGTAAAAAACTTATTAATGATGGTGATAAATCCTTTGATGAAGTTAAAATAGATCCCAATGAAGCAAAAATAATACTCTTTACATCGGGAACTACTGCAATGTCGAAGGGTGTGCTTCTTTGTCACAGAAACATTTGTGCAAATCTTATGTCAATGTGTTCAATGGTTAACATTGTTCCCGAGGATGTGTTCCTTTCGATACTTCCTCCCCACCATACATATGAATCTACCTGCGGCATTCTTGCACCGCTTTTCCGTGGTTCGAGTATCGCTTTTAATGATGGCCTTAAATATATTCCTAACAATCTGAATGAGGCAAAAGCATCAGTGCTTCTGGGTGTTCCGGCAGTGTTTGAGCTTTTGTACAAGAGGATTTGGGCTGCTGCAAGACAAAAAGGAATTGAGAGTAAACTTAAAACAGGACTAAAACTCAGTAATGCACTTCGTAAAATCGGTATTGATAAAAGACGCTCAATTTTCAAGTCAGTTCATGATACCTTCGGCGGTAATATTCGTTTGTTTATAAGTGGTGCTGCTGCTATAGATCCGGCTGTTGCAAAAGGATTCCGTGATTTGGGCATCCTTTTCATCCAGGGCTATGGTATTACAGAATGTTCACCAATCGTTACTCTCAACCGTGATATTAACTATAAGGACAATGCGGCAGGTATTCCTCTCAGCTGTCTGGAAGTTAAAATTGACAATCCCAACGAAGAAGGCATTGGAGAAATCATCTGTAAGGGCGACAATGTGATGCTCGGATATTATGAAAATGATGAGGAAACAGCCAAGGTTCTCAAAGACGGCTGGTTCTATACCGGTGATTTAGGATACATTGATAAAGACGGATTTGTTATAATTTCCGGAAGAAAGAAAAATATTATTATTGATAAAAACGGTAAGAATGTATATCCCGAAGAGCTTGAGACATTTATTAATAAAAATGACTATGTTCTTGAAAGCATGGTTTATGCACATGAAGATGGTGATAAGTTTGAGATACATGCTCAGATTTATCCTAATCATACTGAAATTGAAGCGAAATTGGGCTCTGATGTTTCAGATGAAAAGATTCAGGAACTTATGGAGGCTGTTATTGCTGAGGTTAATGACAGAAATCCCACATGGAAGTATATTCGTAAAGTAATTGTGCGTAAAGAAGAATTTGTAAAAACAACAACAAAGAAGATTAAGCGTTATGCACAGGAAAATCAAGAAAAATAATTAAAACGAACCCCGGTAATCGGATTTAAATCTGATTACCGGGGTTTTTGGGTTTAAAATTTTATGTTCATAAACAATTCTGAAAATCTTTTAAAATATGGGGTGAGATTATAAATAACAGGCGCTAAAACAATTGCAGGAAGATAGTCGGCAACTTTGATTTTGGTTATTCCCATAAGATTGGTTCCAATCATAATAATAAGCAGCGAGCCTACGCATGTCATTTCGTTAATTGCTTCGACGCTTAGAAATGGAGAAAGAAAATCTGCAAAAATAACCAATCCTCCCTGAATAAGGAAAAGCGGTATTGCAGCGAGTAAAACCCCGATGCCAAGACTTGATGCAAGCATAGTTGATGAAACAAGATCAAGCATTGCTTTTGTAATTAACACGCTGTTATCACCAATCAGGCCTGCAAGGAGAGAACCTGTGACTGTCATTGAGCCAACACAAAAGAGTAATGTTGCAGTAATAATTCCCTCTGCAACAGATATTTTTTTGGTGTTTTTTCGGAATTTGCTTTCTACCTTGTTGGCAAGCTTGTTTATGTTACCGTCAATGTCAATGATTGTTCCGACAATTGCGCCGATAATTGTTGATGCGATGATAATCAAAACATTTTGTCCGCACAAACTTCCTGTTATACCAATATATAGAGTACACACACCCAGACCCGTCATTGCTGCGTTGCTGACTCTTTGCGGAATTCCTTTTTTAAACAACAATCCTATCGATGAACCTATAAGAACTGTTAAAACATTAATAATTACTCCGAGCATAAATCCTCCAAATATAAAAATCTTAAAATAATTATAATACTAAATACAATTACGTGCAATGGAATATGTGCATAAAAATCAGCTTCGTTTCAACAAATTCTTGCCTTAAAATTGCTTGCTTTAAAATTGTAAGTGTGATATAATATTTTAGTAAGAATTTAGTGTTTGGAGAAAGTCTTCAATGAATATGTATGTTCCGGATTACATATCCGATGTGTTAAACATTTTGTATAATAATGGGTTTGAAGGTTACCTTGTTGGTGGCTGTGTTCGTGATGTCATGATGGGAAAAACGCCTCATGATTTTGACCTGACAACCAATGCCCTTCCAAAAGAGATGCTTTCGGTTTTTTCGTCCTATCGCATCATCGAAACAGGGATAAAGCACGGCACGGTTACCGTTGTGTCTAATGGCGAAAATGTAGAGATAACTACCTATCGCATAGATGGCAAATATCTTGACAACCGTCGTCCCGAGGAGGTTACATTCACACGAAATCTTCATGAGGACCTTTCAAGACGTGATTTTACCGTTAATGCTCTTGCTTACAGTCCAAAAGATGGCTTGGTTGACATTTTTGGCGGAATGACAGACCTTGAAAATAGAGTTATAAGATGTGTTGGCGATGCAGACAAAAGGTTCAATGAAGATGGGCTTCGTATTATGCGGGCGCTTCGTTTTTCCTCTGTTCTGGATTTTGACATAGAAGATGAAACAGCCAAAAGTATTCACCGCAATAAAGATCTTTTAAAGAATATTTCTGCTGAAAGAATATATACCGAATTAAAGAAACTGGTTTGCGGGAAACGAGCCAAAAGCATTATCCGGGAATATACCGATGTTTTTGAAACAGTTTTTCCCATGATTTCGGATTATGTTGATAAATTTGTGGCAAATGCCGAAAAAACAGACTATTTGTCTCAAAATCCATCTCTCAGACTTGCTTCTCTTTTGTTTGGCTTTGACAATGCAGTTGTACGAAAGTTTATGAACAGCTTGAAATCCGACAATAAGAGTCTCTTTGAAGTGAGTGAGCTTAACCTTATGTCCCGACAGAGCATAGGCTGTGACAAGGTTTCTGTAAGACATCTTATGGGTAAATATGATTCGCAGTTCATAGAAATGCTCTCAGAGCTGAAAAAGGCTTACTGCAATGATTTTGACTACGATGAGTTTATGCACTGTTATAATGCTCAAAAAGAACAAAACCCATGTGTAAGCCTAAAAACCATGAACTTTACGGGTTCAGATCTGATCAGCCTTGGTATAGAGCGTGGTCCTGTTATCGGAGATATAATGAACAAGCTTCTTGAACTTGTGATATCAGACCAATGTGAAAATGATTTTGAAAAACTAAAAACTCATGCGAAAAAACTTATTGCGGAGAACAAAAATGAAAATTAACGTAATTTGTGTTGGAAAATTAAAAGAAAAATTTTTTAAAGATGCCATTGATGAATATTCAAAAAGGCTGAAACGATTTTGCTCATTGAGCATCATTGAGCTTTCGGACGAAAAAATCCCCGACAATGCATCGGATGCCGAAGAGAAGAAAATTCTTCAGACAGAGGGTGAAAAAATTCTTAAACACATCGCTGCCGAGGATTATGTTTTCTCGCTTTGCGTCGAGGGCAAGGGAATGTCAAGCGAAAAGCTTGCCTCAAAAATGTCGGAGCTTATGCTTTCGGGCAAAAGCACCGTTGATTTTGTAATAGGCGGCTCTTTGGGCCTTGACCCCTCGGTTAAAAACAGAAGCGATTTTCGCCTCAGTTTTTCCGAAATGACCTTTCCTCATCAGCTTATGAGAGTAATTCTCTGTGAACAGATTTACAGAGCATTCAAAATAAATAATAATGAAAAATATCATAAATAAAAGGAGAACATTATGAAAACAAAATTTCGGGAATATTACAAACAATATCTCAACACCCTTGAAAATGAAGTTATGCCTTTCTGGCTTAAAAACGCCATAGATGCTTCAGGTGCAATCAACAACTGCATCGACGAAGACGGTACGGTTCTTTCCAAAGAACGCTATATCTGGTCCCAGGGCAGAGCACTCTGGACTTTTTCGGCTCTTTACAATCGTATTGAGAAAAAGCAGGAATATCTCGATGTTGCAACAGGTCTCTTTAACTATCTTTTAAAAACCGGCAGAGACGAAAACGGCAAATGGCTCTATCGTTTTGACGAAAACGGCAATGTTCTGGACGGTGACATCAGCATCTATGTTGACGGTTTTGTTTTAATCGGTATGACTGAATATTATGTTGCAACCGGTGATGAACGAGCAAAACAAATTGCTTATGAAACCTACAAAAATACATACAGTCGCATCAACACTCCCGGCTCCTACAGTGTTGCTCCCTATGTTATTCCCGAAGGTATGAAAACCCACGGAGTTAACATGATTTTTTCATATTTCTATTATCAGCTCGGTAAAGCAATCAATGACATCGAAATTTGCTACATAGGTCAGAAGCTCGCCCTTGAGGTTCTCAATCAGTTTTATGTGAAAGATAAAGATGCAATTTTGGAATTTGTAACTCTTGACGGTGAATTTGTGGACATCCTCGAAGGCAGAGCCTGCGTACCCGGCCATGCTATTGAATGTATGTGGTTTTTGATAAGCATTTTTGAAGACAGAGGAGAAAAGGAATATATCGATAAATGTATAAATATAATAAGACGCCACATCGAGCTTGCCGAAGACAAGGAAAAAGGCGGTCTTATTCTTGCTCTCGATATTGACGGCAAAGAGCCATGCTTCTGGGGCAAACCCACCTACAAACCCTGGTGGGTTCAACTTGAAACCCTTGTTGCAACACTTTATGCCTACAAGCACACAGGTGATGAATGGTTTGCAGATGTACACAAACGCCTCAATAAATTTGTGTACGAAAACTACCCCTCCGGTCACGGTGAATGGTACAACTGGCTCGATAATGACGGCAATGTCGGTGAATCTGCGGCACTTCCCGTTAAAGACCCCTTCCATCTTCCCAGAGCGTTGATGATGATGATTGAACTTTTAAAACCCGAGGATGATAAGAAAAAGCTTGACATAAAGGACGTTGATACAAATTTTCAGGTGAAAAGCGATTTTCAGAAAGACAATATGAAATTCTATGATGTGGACAAAGCACCGTTCAAGGTGTACGGGCTTATCCGTGAAGACGGTTATTACCGCCGTATGCCAAATGATGTGGCGAAAAGCGTAAGTCCCGGAGTTCACTGGCTTCACACCAACACGGCAGGCGGAAGAATCCGTTTTATGACCGATTCTGACTATGTCATTGTCCACGCAGAAATGGAAAATATGAGTAAAATGTCGCATTTTCCTTATACAGGTTCAGCAGGTATGGATATTTATGTTAATGAAGACGGCACTCAAAACTATTGGGGAACATTTGTCCCCGGACTTGAAGATACTTTGGGCTTTGACTCAATCAAAGATTTCGGCACAAGAAAAATGAGAGACATAACAATCAACATGCCGCTCTACAGTGATGTTAAAAAGGTGTATGTGGCAGTTGCCGATGATGCAGAACTTAAAGAAGCACCTCTTTATTATAACGACAAACCTGTTGTATATTACGGTTCCTCCATCACTCAGGGGGGATGTGCTTCAAGAGCCGGCATGGCATATCAGGCAATTGTTTCACGCCGTTTCAATCAGGATTTTGTAAACCTCGGTTTTTCCGGTAACGGCAAGGCTGAGGATGAAATGATAGATTATATCAAAAATCTTGAAATGAGCATGTTCGTTATGGACTATGACTACAACTCCCCAACCGTCGAACATCTTGAAGAAACTCATCCAAAGCTATTTAATGCAGTGAGAGAAAATCACCCCGATATTCCCATAATCATGATGTCAAGACCTCGTGTGATTCTTACCGAGGAAGAAGAAAAGAGACTCCGTATTATAAAGAATACTTATGACACTGCCGTTTCAAATGGTGATAAAAATGTATATTTCATTCCCGGCACCGAGCTTTTGGGTGATGCAAAGGATGAAGGACTTGTTGACCGTTGTCACCCCACAGACCTCGGTTTCTGGAATATGGCAAAACGCCTTGGCGATGAAATGGAAAAGATTCTTAAATAATCGGAGGAATTTTTAAAATGAATAAAGTAATTCTCATATCAATAGACGGAATGAGACCCGATGGGCTCAAGCAATGCAAAACACCATATCTTGAAGAACTTATGAGTAAATCTTCATACACCTTTGAAGGTAGAACCGTTTTCCCTTCAATAACACTTCCGTGCCACCTTTCAATGTTCCATTCGGTTCCGCCCGAAAGACACGGAACAACGTCAAATACATATGTTACACCCGTGAGACCTGTCAACGGTCTGTTTGAACAAATCAAAGCCGCCGATAAAACCGCCGCAATGTATTACGGTTGGGAACCCCTTCGTGAAATAGGAAGAGCCGGCTCCCTTGTTGCGGCAGAATATATTAACGCCTATTCCTATGACCATTCCGATGGTGTGCTCACTGACAGGGCGATTGCCTATATTAAAGACAAAAAACCCGATTTTGTATTTCTCTACATGGTTGAGACCGATGAAAAAGGCGGTCACGACTCGGGATGGATGACTGAAACCTATCTTGATTATATAAAATGTGCCATCGGTAATGCAAAAAGAATTATTGACGAATTTTCTGATGAATACACAGTCATAATCACTGCAGACCACGGCGGTCACGACAGAGGTCACGGAACTGATATGCCCGAAGATATGACAATTCCGCAGTTCTATATCGGTAAATTGTTCAAACCGCGTGAGGAATTAAAAAATGTAAGCATTTTAGATACTGCTCCGACAATTGCCGATGTTATGAGCATTTCCGTTCCCAGAGAGTGGGAGGGCAAATCTCTTGTTAATAACCGATAACGGAGATTTTTATGAAAATTTTGTTTTCGGAGGATTCTTATGAAATATAATACATATCTTTTTGATTTTGACGGAACACTGGTTGATTCAATGCCGTCATATATATCGGTGATGCTGAGGATTCTTGACGAGAATAATATTAAATACGGAAAAGATATTATAAAAATAATCACACCTTTGGGCTATGCAGGAACTGCCGATTTTTACATTGAAAAGCTCGGTCTCGGCCTTTCACAAAATGAAATTATGAATCTAATGAATAAATATGCCTATGAAGAATATGCCCTGAGGATTCCTGCAAAGAAAAATGTTGTTCAAACGCTTAAGAAGTTAAAGGATATGGGAGCAAGTCTCAATGTCCTTACAGCAAGCCCGCATTCTGTTCTTGATGTTTGCCTGAAAAGAATAGGCATATATGATTTGTTTACAAACGTATGGTCCTGTGACGATTTTTCAACAACAAAGGCAGATGTTGAAATCTACAATAGTTCAGCCGTAAAAATCGGGAAACCGATTGATGAAATTTTGTTTCTTGATGACAATTTCAATGCAGTAAAAACTGCATCACAATCAGGTATCAAAGTGTGCGGTGTTTACGATGCTTCGTCAGATGAATATACCGACGAAATTAAGAATATTTCCCATCACTATATTAAAGATTTTTCGGAACTGATTGAGCTGTAAAGCAGGGTAGGAGACCCAATATGAGAAATAAAAATCTTGTAATCAATATTCCCTCTGACGGACTCGAAGAAGAAGTTATAACAAGTACAGATCTTTCCGAGGAAGAATATCGACAAAACGTAAAAAGATACATCGGTGAATTTTTGGATGACACAACTTGCGGCAGAATGTTTTTCAATGTTTGTTACAAACGCTCCGTTGTTCATTCCGACACTGCCGACACCTATCTATATAACATCAAAAGGGGAGAAGACGGTCTTCCCATTCTTGATGAAAACGAAAATCCCTCAAAAGAAATTTCACAAGAAATAGATTTTGCAACTCTTAACCGAGGCTACCGTGAAATGCTGAAGAGGAATATTGATATAATACATATGGCTGTTGACGAAGCCAAAAGCTACGACATGGAAGCCTGGTTTTCGGTTCGTATGAATGACCATCACTACAGTGACGACCCGGGGTTTAATTCAAGCTTTGCTTTTGACAGAGCCGAGGAGCTTGGAGTCAACGGTTCAAGAACATATATTGACTACACAAAAATTTCTGTTCAGAATTATTATAAAAATTATATTAAAGAATTGTGTCAAAACTACGATATAGACGGAATTGAACTTGATTTTCTGCGAAGTTGTCCTGTTATGAGTGAGGTTGATGAACAAAACACAAAGCTTCTCACTCAATATGTTGCATCTGTAAAATCGGTTGTTGATGAAGCGTCTGCCAAAAAGAATAAAAAAATAGGCATTGCTGTGAGATGCTATGCCAAAGAATATATGAACCTTGCCTACGGACTTGACATTGCAGCCTGGATTTCTGCAGGTCTTGTGGATATTCTCACAGTTGAGGGATGGTACATACCCACTTGCTTTGACATTCCCGTAGAAGAGTGGCGCAAAAGCATTGATGCACGCAATACCGCAGGTCATCCGTATACCATTCTTTGCGGAACCGACTGGGGTGTTGAATGTGACGAAACCGATCACATTGGCAGAACGATGTGGATTTCCCTCGAACAGTTCAAAGGCTTTGCAAGCGGAGCCTACACAAGGGGTGCAGACGGAATATATATTTTCAATCATTTCAGCACTGACGACCACTATCACAATTTTCCGAATATGGGGCGTGTTACCTGCTATATCGATGAAAACGGCAACAAATGTGAGAAAAATGTTCTGAAAGATAAAATAAACGCTGCAAATTCTCTCCAATGTGCAGAAAACGGCAAAAGATGCTATGTCAACACCTACACCGATCCCAAAACTGTTCCTTATCCCATCACGGTTAATAAGACAAACCCATTTAAGTTTGAAATGAACACCGGTTCAAAACCGGAATTGGGCTATTGGTGCGTTGTTGTGGGAATAGATGAGACAGAATGTGATGGTTTAAAGATTATTGTAAATGGAATACCTGCAAAGCAGGTTTGTGATATTCCGAAAGCAAAGGATTTCAGTTTTGAGCCAAGCGAAGAAGCACATGTTTTTGTTAATCATGTGTCTGAAACCGCAGCCCGTGTTATGTGTTTTGAATCAAAGCTATTCGCATTGAATAATGGTATGAATACCGTTGAAATTTTTTCGGATTCGGGAGAGTATACAATAAGATGGCTCGAGATTCAGGTTGAGGAAAAGAAATCACTGTAAATAATATTGTCAGGAGGTACTAAAATGAGCAAATCATATTCTGAAATAACACCATATATAAAAGAGCTTGCCGGAATATCTTGCGGCAACAACAGAATAACACCGGAAATGTATCCGGAACATAATGTAAAGCGTGGACTTCGTGATTTGGATGGTAACGGTGTTGTAACCGGGCTTACCGAAATATCTCAAATCAAGTCAAAGGAAAAAGCTCCAAACGGTGAAGACATTCCATGTGAAGGTGAACTGTACTTTCGCGGATATAATGTCAAAGATTTGGTAGCCGGATTTTTGAACAAAGACAGATTTGGTTTTGAAGAAATAATATATCTGCTGCTGTTTTCGGAACTGCCCACACAGGAACAACTTGATAAATTCAAAGAAACACTTGCAGGGTACAGAAGCCTTCCGAAATCTTTTGTAAGAGATATGATACTTAAAGCACCGAGCAAGGATATGATGAATGTACTTTCCCGCAGTGTGCTTGCATTGTATTCCTATGATGATAACCCCGATGATACATCTGTCGAAAATGTATTAAGACAGAGCCTGCAGCTTATCTCAATGTTTCCGCTTTTGGCAGTGTATGGCTATCATGGTTACAGACATTATCATTTGGACAAGAGTCTTCATATCCGTGATCCCAAGCCACACTTGTCAACCGCAGAAAATGTTTTGCACATCCTTAGAAAGGATGGATCATTTACACACCTTGAGGCAAAGGTTCTCGACCTTGCTCTTGTACTCCATTCAGAACACGGCGGAGGTAACAACTCAAGCTTTACAACCCACGTTGTAACATCATCGGGAACCGATACCTATTCTGCAATAGCGGCAGCTCTCGGTTCCTTAAAAGGTCCTCGTCATGGCGGTGCAAATATCAAGGTTGTTCAGATGTTTGACAATATGAAGAATTCTGTCAACATACAAAAGGAATCGGAGATTGAAGATTATCTTATGAAACTTCTGAACAAGGAAGCGTTTGATAATGCAGGACTTATATATGGTATGGGGCATGCAGTATATTCAAAATCCGATCCGCGAGCAGATATATTAAAGGTATGTGCTAAGGATTTATCGGTCGAAAAAGGCTGTGATGAAGATTTTGCTCTGTATGAAACAGTCGCAAAACTTGCACCTCAGATTATAGCAGACAAGCGCAAAATCTATAAAGGTGTAAGCCCGAATGTTGACTTCTTCTCAGGACTTATTTATAAGATGCTTGAGCTTCCGTACGAACTCTACACACCTATATTTGCAATTTCCAGAATTGCAGGATGGAGCGCACACAGAATTGAAGAAATTCAAAATAACGGAAAGATTATTCGTCCTGCATATATCAACGTGAAAGAAAATAGAGTTTACACAGATATTGAAAAAAGATAACATGACCCTAACGACCGACACTTTAGTGTCGGTCGTTAACAATAGGCAATATTTCATATATGGATGAAGCTGTATTATCGTATGTCTACGTATTTTAATGTTGCGAAAGGAAGATTTTTATGATTATACAATCAGATTGGCACATACACAGCGAATGCTCATACGACGCATCGCTTAAACTTGAAGAAATTGCAAATAAAGCAAAGAAAACAGGAATTAAAAAACTCGGAATTACCGATCATTTAAATTTTAATGATGAAAAGTTTTTGAGTGATTTGAAATCGTCTGCAGAAAGTGTGACAGAGTATCAAAAGAATCATCCCGAATTTATACTTGGAGTTGAGCTTACTCCAATAGCAAAGCCGGAATTTGATTATATTCAAAAGCATAAAACAAGGCTTGGTTATGTTCCTCCTGTCACGGCTAAACCTTACGATCTGGAATTTGCACTTACGAAAGAACAGCTTTCAGCACTCGGAGTTCGATATGCAGTCGGTGCTGCCCACTGGAGCCTTGATTCATCGGTGGCGAAAGGTTCTTTGGATGATATTAATTCTGTTATTAAAGAGTGGTATCGTCAGCAAATGTGGATTGCTTGTGATGATAGGGTTACAATATTCGGTCATCCGTGGTATAACGGTCAATCTGCCTGGTATGATGATTTTTCAGTTATTCCCCGATCAATGAATATGGATATTGCCCACGCTATCAAAGAAAACAAAAAATATGTTGAATGCAACGAAGGTGTGCTTTGTGCGCCGACAACAACCGAAAAATTCCGCAGGCAATATGCAGAATTCATAAGAGAACTTTTCGAAATGGGAATTCCCGTAACCTACGGATCTGATTCACACTCCGAATATGCACCCTTCCGTGATGAACTGGAAAAAATTCTTGCCGATGTGGGATTCAAAGAAGGGGATTTTTCCGAAATCAAAGAGGAAGATTTTTGGTTGTGATTTGACGCGAATAATATGGATATGTCAAATGTTGGCGAAAGGAGATGTGAATGTGTTGAAAAAAGAAAACTTTTCTTTGTACTTAAAAGCATTAGATCAAGTTAAAGAGTTTGATGTTGAAATGCAGTTTGATGAAGATACGGAAATAGATAAGTTTTTAATGTTTATTGACGGAAAAAGAGTTGAGTTAATAGGAAATACAGAAAGTATTTTTATGGAACTTTCAAAAATATTAAAAGATAAATATGAAATACATTCATGTTATACTTGTAAATATGGAAACTTTTGCCCAACCGGTGACATGGATAATGAAATCTTTTGCGTCAATGATTTTGAACCTAAATGCAAATCTGACTTGTACTTTGTAACAGAAGATAGAGAAGAACGGAAAAAGAGAAGTCGCACTTTATTTGATGTTTGTGAAGGCTTTCAACCGTGTAGTGATGACTATTACACATACAAATAATTTTCTGTATTAACTTAACACGAACTTGACACCAAAAAGGTTTGCATCTAAACCTTATGCCTCGCAATTAAAAAATATTGAATATTGTTAAGTTTTATGTTAGATTATGATCCATAAAATATATAAGGAGGATTGAAAAAATGAAAAATTTATTACTTATTGGTGATTCTATCCGCATGGGAT
>JAFQBA010000019.1 GCA_017416845.1 Clostridia bacterium | reverse complement strand
GAGCCAGATAGGGACGTACATTTTTTGACACATATAATTACAAACCAAAAACATGCCAAAAAATGTACGTCCCCAAATGGCACCCAAATGGCACAAATGGCACTAATTTTGATGTTTTTTACCTTTCTCACGAAAAAATGCTATTTAATCAGTGTTTACTCGAGGAGAAGCCTCACTCACTAACCTCATTCTATCTCCCCGACAAACTCCAATTTAAAAATTCTTCCTTTTGCGAAACAAACTTGCCAAATGGCAAGTTTGTTTCAACATTTCCGAAATTATTATTTTGTAATATATTCGCCGTATTCGGAAGGAGTCATAAACACTGCGCCCTCATCGATGAGCCAGTCAATGAATGCTTCCATATTTTCAACACCGGTGTAGCCGTTTGTGGAAGTTTCTTTCCAGCACCAGGGGTGAGACTCAATCATAACATATTTCTTACCGGCTGCAACTGCTGAATTCCAGTTTGTCTTAAGAGTGTCAAGGGGTCCGATTCCCGAGCTGTATTCAACTTCGAGGAAGTTGTTGAGGTACACAAAGTTTTTGGGAGTGTAGCCAAACTCATCCTCTATGTTCTTGGTTGTGGAACGCATCAGAACTTTAAAGTTTGTAAATTCGTTGTCCATAAGTTCAAGCGTGGTTTTGTTGATACCGTCGGAAGGAGCACCGAAGGATTTGTAGCTGATG
Organism: Clostridia bacterium; assembly: GCA_017416845.1. Classification (GTDB taxonomy): domain Bacteria; phylum Bacillota; class Clostridia; order UMGS1810; family UMGS1810; genus RGIG1828. Next base: position 2,023 of record JAFQBA010000019.1, on the reverse strand, counting down.
CCGTAGTTTGCCGCAGAATCAACACCTGTTTTAAATTCTGCTCTCTGTCCTGCTTCGCCCATTGATGAGAAAATATAATCTCTTTCCCAGTGGTAACCATGGAACCACACTTCGACAAGAGGATTGTCGGCATAGGCTTTTATTTTTTCGTTTGCCGTTTCGCTTCCGCCGTCAAGAGCATATCCCATAAGACCGAATCCGCCTTTGATGCCGCGCTGTTCAAGCATTGAAAGAGCAATGTCAAATTCTTCAAGTCTTCCGGCACTGTGATTAAGGTCATCAAGCTTTAAAATTACAATGGGTTTATCTGTTGAGGAACGAAGCACATATTTTTCCCAAAGAGGCTGGAGAGTCTCGGCATCCCATACAAAAGCAACAAGATCGCCGGTATAGCCTTCTGCCACATCAATTGTGAGAAAAACATTTTCGTTTGCACTGTCAATCAAAAATTCATCTGTTGCACATTTTGTCATTGTTTTGTCTTCATACTGAGCAAGAGTGAACATAAGTTTTTTTGATGTGCCGTTGTTTGCTGTTGCAGTAAAACTTGCAGTTACTTTGCCGCTTTCAAGAAGTGGTAAAACCTTGCCGTTTTCGTTTGTGAAACGAACACCCGACATTTCAAAGTCTTTTCTTACAACATCAAATTCGATGTAGTCGGAAACAGGAGTGCCATACACATCAGTTACATTTGCAAATGCAACGTGATAATGCTTTCCTTCTTCCTTATCAAAATAAAGTCTTAAAGTTGTGGGGTTGATAAACTCATAGTCATATTCCGAAACCGTTACATACGGGAAGGAGATGCTTTCTTTTGTGAAAAGTGTCTGGTCAACGGGGTTTGTGAATTTAACAATAACCTCGTCATTCTGATAAACAACCATGCCTTTTCCTGTGGTTGAGTTTGCATAGTCAATGCCAAATTTATTGATGGTCTTTGTTGAAACACTGAAATTGTCAACATAGGTTTCGGAAGTAAGAACCACAGGCTCCTCACCTTCCGCAGTTTCGGGCTGAACAAGTTCGCCAACTGCAATCTGAATACCCGACATTACATTTTTGATTGTGACATTTGTGCTTGCAACCACAACGCCTGTTTCTTTGTTTTTAAGCTTCAACCTGAGGAGCTTTGCAGAGTTAATATAGTCTGCCTCCAAGGTGTAGTCTCCTGCGGTAAGAGGCTCGGAGCTGAGAGTTTCTTCGGAACCGAGAACTTTTATATAGCCATCTTTACCAATGGTAAAGAGCTCTTCTCCAACATAGGAGCTTGATGTTGTTGAATTTGATACCCATGCACCCACTGTTCTCGCGGTGTTGAAATCAGGAAGAGAAATATCAACCTTGAAATCAAAGGGCTTGTTTTTGAAGGGGAAACGGAAAACGCCTGTTGATGCATTTGCAATACTGCCTCTGCCGGATGCTTCCTTAACTATACCGCTCATATAGCCGGGAACATTTGAGAATGTGCTCGAAACGGACACTTCATGAGGCATATCCGGAAGATTACCGCATTGAATGTTATCTATTGTAACGACAGACTGTTTTGTTTTATCTGCCTTACCAACAAAACGGAAAAGCATTTTGGAATGGGTAACATCCTTGTAGGTTATTGTGGAAGGAATATCCTGATAATAGAAACCTGTTTTGGTTGCAGTGTTTGTACCGTCGGTTGCCGTTGCTTCATAATAACCGGAATCCATATCCATTTTAAATTCAACATCAAAGGGCTTGCCTATTTCATAGGGAATAAGACGATTTTTCTCAGTGTTGTCACCCAAAACGTGAACATAGCCTGTTCTGATGTTAAACACGCACCACAGATGGTTGTGTGCATAAATATTGAAGCATCCGAGGTTTTCGTCAACTCTCACTGTTGCTTTAACATAGAGAGTGTCTTCAACTGCCTTTTTGGGATAGTAGGAAACCTGGGAATAAGTCTGAGCCGGAAGTGATACAAGCTTTAGCATCTTGTTATCGGAGGTTTCGGACTCTTTAACAATGTACGGTGTTACACCATACTGGT
>JAFQBA010000018.1 GCA_017416845.1 Clostridia bacterium | reverse complement strand
CATATAATTGAAGAAAAACATCTTGAAACAGATGTTTTTCAACATTTGTAGTAAAATCATATGATTTATAGGCTAATTAATACTCTGTATTGCTTATTATTTCTGCCTTTTTGCGGTCTGGAGTTTTTTTACATTCCCTTTGTGTTTGCAAAAATTGTACTTTATTTATTTGTGTCAAAATTTTACTCTGTACATTCAATCGTATGAACTGCACTATAGCTTTCGCCGGGATTGAGGTTTATTATACCTTCCTTCTTTTCGATGTCATAACCTGAACCGACAATATCCTGAACTCCGTGCCAGGGTTCAAGACAGATGTAGTTTGCACCGGGCTTTGTCCAGAGGAGAAAGTAATTTGCTCCGTCAAATTCCACTCTCACCTTTCGTGAGCCGTCCTTTGCCGCAAGGGTAGCCGAGGCGAAATCCACATTTTTAAACACAAGAGCATCAACCTCGAAATATTCATATTTTAAGGGGAAAACAGTTCCGTGTTCAAGAACGGTGATTTTGTTGTTTTCAAGAAGGTTTCCGTTTAAAATGTAGCTGTCAAGTGTTACGGGCTTGTCAAATTGAATTTCATATTCTTCAATTCCGCCGGGGCAAGCATAGCCTTCGTGAGCACCCACCGAAAATGGCATAACGATATTTCCGTTGTTTGTTACTTCATAAGTGGTTTTGAGCTTTGTATCAATGAGTTCAAAAATCACTTTGAGACAAAAATCAAATGGGTAAGATTTTTTTGTTTCGTCATTTGGCAAAAGTGTGAACACGGCTTTTGTTTCGCTGATTTTCTCTCCCGAAAATTCAAGATTTCTTGCAAAACCGTGTTTACCAAGGGTATATTTTTTGCCTTTGAATTCGTAAACATCTTCTTTGAGTCCTCCGCAGATGGGGAACATTATGGGCGCACGAAGTGCCCACACATCTTTGTTGCCTTCCCAAATAAAATCTTTGCCGGAATTGTTTTTCACATATGTAAGTTCACTGCCGAATGTGTTGATTCCAACAGCATAGTTGCTGTTTTTAATTTCTATAATTGACATAAAAAATTCCTTTCTGGTCTATGGTTTAATTAAATTGGAATTTATCGCTGTATTAAACACAAGGACATCGTAGGGCGTGACGACCTCGGCACGCCGTGTTATCTTTCGATGAAATCAGGCTGAAGCGTTGCCCTCCTTGCCTAAAGGAGGGGGGACCGCGTTAGCGGTGGGAGGATATATGCACAAACTTAGAACATGTGAAAAGACAGCGTTAGAGCATTTTCTGTATCCCACCACCAAGCAAGGCTTGGTCCCCCTCCCTTTAGGCAAGGGAGGCAACGCACTGGTGCAAATTCCATCTTCAAACACCCCGACAAACCCCAATTTATCCATCAAAACTTATTCTTCACTATAAATAGGTGCAAGGGCATCATGAACTGCTCTATGTTTTTTCAGAAGCTTTTCGTAAATAAGAGCATTTTCAGGATTTGGAACAGTTTCGGAAACGGTTTTGTTGCACACCTCAAGGGCTTCGCTAAGTGAAGACCAGAATCCCGATGCAACACCTGCCATCATAGCTGTACCAAATGATGAATCAGTGTTTTCTTTTTGAATAAGAGTCATATTAAGACAATCCGCTGTAATCTGTCGCCAAAGGGGAGATTTTGCACCGCCGCCGATTATCACTGCCTTTTTGTTGTGGGGTACGCCAATGCGGTCAAGCTCGGAAATGCAGTTTTTAAGTGAAAGCGATACACCCTCAAGAACTGCTCTTGTAAAGTGAGCTTTTGTGTGACCCGAACGCACACCGATGAAGCTTGCACAAAGTTTCGGGTCCTGATAGGGGGTGAGTTCACCGTTTAAATAGGGGTGATACATAAGTCCGCCGCATCCGGGTTCGATTTTTTCTGCTCCTTCATTTAAAGCATCATAGGTTTCGCCAAAGGTGTCTCTGTACCAACGGTAGGATGAAGCACAAGCCTTTGTTGCAGTGCCCGGATACCACATTCCGTCAGCAATGTGGGAGTAGTTAATGAGGTTTAAGTGAGGATAGGATTTTCCTGCAACAACGCAGATTCTGCCTGCAGTTGCAAGCTTAACTGTCATATCGCCCTCGCTTACGCCGCCTGCTGCATACACCTCCATAACAGTGTCGGTTGTACCGCAGATGACCTTTGTGCCCTCAATGAGTCCGGTATCAATTGCCGCCTCTTTTGTAACAGTTCCCACACAGTCCATGGGTTTAACAATTTTTGGTAAAATTGAGATGTCGAGACCTATGGAATCACAAAGCTCCCGGGACCAGCACTGACGGTTAAAATCAAATAGCATACTGCCCTCGGCTTCGATGTTGTCGGTAACATAATCACCTGTTATTTTGTGACGTACATAGTCCTTTTCAAACATGATATAACGGATTTTGTTCCAGATTTCAGGCTCGTTTTTCTTTATCCACAGAAGGTGGGGCAGAGTCCAGATTGTGCTCACATTGTGAAGAGCCTGCTCGTATATAAGCTCTCCGTGTGATTCTTTAAGCTCGTTTACTTCTTTTATGCTTCGAAGGTCTGTCCAGTAGATAGCAGGGCGAAGCACGTTAAAATCTTTGTCGCACACAACTGATGTGTGAGTTGCCGCATCAAGGGCAAGAGTGCAGATGTCCTCTGCTTTGATTCCGCTTTTTTCAATAACCGATTTTATATTTTCTTTTGCGGCTTCATACCAGTCATCGGGGTTTTGCTCCGATGAATCGGGGGTAGGATGGTATGTTTCATATTCAACAGTGCTTTCTGCCTTTATTTTTCCGTCTTCACCAAGAAGGGTAGCTTTTGAAGCACCGCCGCCAAAGTCTATTCCTAAAACATATTTCATAATAAGTCATTCTCCTCAATTATTTTATGTTAACAGATGCTGCTCCGTCGCCAAGATATTCAATTCTGTCACCGGAAGTGTTAAGACCGTCAACAAAGGTCAGATATTCTTCTTTTGATGCGAATAAAGGAGTAAAGTTTTTGATTATTTCCTTTGCTCTCATTGCATCATCCTTCAAAAGAAGCCAAAGCATACAAAGCTGAAGCTTTGCACTTTCAACACAAGCAACTTTTTTATCTTCAATCCGGAAATCCTTGCCGTGGCTTGTGCCGGTTGCACCGCCGCAATATGGGTGGATTGCAGGCATAATACAGCAAAGGTCACCCATGTCGGTGCTTCCTGTGCCGAATTTATCGTCGTGATTGAAAGTCTGATGGGGCAAGGCAAGTGCCATTGCATCCTTTGTAAGCTCAATCATATCGGGGTTATTTACAAGTGGGGAATATCCCGGAGCATCAATGATTTCGATGTTTGTACCCACCGAAAGAGCCGCACCCGTGAAAGCCTGATTAACTTTTTGGTTGTTTTTAATGATAGCATCATAGCTTGCACCGCGTACATAGCTTTCAAGAACAACTTTTTCAGGGATTGCATTTACCATTGAGCCACCGTCTGTGATTATGGGATGAACTCTTATAAGGTCGGCTTCGGTGAAGGTTTCGCGTATTGCATTAACAGCATTAAGTCCGCAGTTTGCCGCATAGAGTGCATTTTTGCCCATGTGCGGTGCTCCGCCTGCGTGGGCGGCAACACCTTTGTAGATAATTCTTTTGGTAACACATCCCACACTGCCCTTTTTGCATCCGAAGCTTCCGGCAGTATGAATCATAAATGCAATATCCACACCGTCAAAATAACCTCGTGACAAAAATTCACTTTTGCCGCCAAAATATTTTATTTTGCCTTCTGCCTTCAGTTTGCTTCTGTATTCAATTTCCAGAAGTTCTTCTGCAGGAACTGCACAAATTCTTATCTTGCCGCAAAGCTCATCCAATACTCCGGGTTCTTTGAGAGCCGCCGCAAAACCTACAAGGGCGGCACACTGCGCGTGGTGTCCGCAGGAGTGAACTGCTCCGGTTTCGGGGTTTGAATCCGGATGGTCAAAACAGATTATGGAGTCAAGCTCTGCAAGCACCAAAACCTCGGGACCGGGTTTTCCTGTGTCAACCACAGTGTAGAAACCGGTGATTCCCTCTGCCATAACAAGGTCATAGCCAAGGTCTCTGAAGGTCTTTTCCATATATGCCGAAGTTTTAAATTCTTTGTAGCCTGTTTCCGGGTTTGCCCATATGTATTTTTCAGTTTCAAGAATCAAATCTGTGTATTTGTCAACAGCTTTGTTAAAGTCAATCATTTTTAAATCTCCTTTATTTTAAAATCACAAAAACACATCATAGGTAATTGTGTGTAAAAGTCAATGATAATATTTTTAGGATTGGTTCCCGTCTGACCGCTTGCAGTTGCCTTGCCTTTTATTGCACGGTCTGTTGTAATTTCAATAGTATTACTTTTTATGATGCTTTCTCTAAGGGGAACAATGCCTTCTTCATCACTTATTGTAATGGGATATTCATTTGTTTTCGAATTGAGGTCATCAAGATAACCCACAACATTTTTAAAGCTTAATGTAATATGATTTTCTGCGTTAAGATATGCCGAATCAATTTCGGGAGGGTATATTCCCGGCCCCTTGCCATATAGTTCTTTTAAAACCTTAAGAGCAAGTCTTGTTCCCATTGTCTTGTTCGAAGCGCTTGAAAGGTGAATAAAATCAGACATATGTATTCCGTCAATTGCAGGGAGAACATATACATTTGAAATTTTTGACGGTGCAATACGCTGAGCCTCTCTTATTTCGTCATAGTGTCTGTCAAGTAACGGATTTTCACCTGTGATTCTCATTCTGTTTAACTGGAATGTGAAAATGGGAAGATTTTCATTTTTAAAATCCTTTCTGAAAGCCTCTGTCAGCTTGGTGAACTTTGTCAGATAATCCACACCGGGAACCTTGTCACCGGCATCGGTGCAACCCTGATACCAAAGCACTGCCTTAAAACGGATTTTGTTTTTGCAAATCACATTTTTAAGCTTGATATATAAATCTCCGTTTTCACTTTCAAGCCATCTTGAAATGGAAGCGGCTCCCATAGCGGCAGGTATAAGTCCTATTGGGTAACCTAGCTCTTTTTTCATTCTTTTGGCAAAGGTAAGATGCATACCGTGTTTTGCATAGTCGCTGTCGTTAAATGGATAGGATGCAATGTCCCAGACTGAAAGATTGCGAAGCACATGAATTCCTATTTCAGGCTCGTCTTTGGTGATGTCTTTTCCCATTCCGGCGGCATTGCTCTGACCTGCAACCACAAACACATCACCAACACAAAAGTGATATCTTCGTTCACCTTTTACGTGGTACTCAAGCCTATTATCCTTGTCAAGCATAATAAAATCAAGGGTGTAGGGACCTCCGCAGGGTATGTTTTCAAGACTTACCGAAAAATCGTTGCCCGACATATTAATCGGAGTGGGGTTTGTTGCAAAAGAATTGTCAATTTCATTAATAATACGTGCATAAACCAAAGATTTGTCTAAAGTGAGATTTTGAAAAGTATCGTCAAAGTGATCTTCAACAAATGTACCGCAAACTTCTATAGTTGCTTTTCCGTTTGTTTGTTGTATGACCTCGTAGTTTTGAGGTGCGGAAATAAGCTTAATTTTGTCGCAAATTTTGTTGTTCATAAAAATCCACCCATAATTAATAGTTTTTAATCAGATAAAAACATCCGTTGGGAATAACAAAGCTTTTGGGATTGATTGTTACCTCTGTTAATGTTTTGTCGTCATCCACCGCAAAAAACTTCATATCCTCGTCAAGGTTTGTTGTCACGGCAGTGTCACTGCCGGAAGTGTTTGCAACGATAACCGCCTTTTTGCCGTCCTTTGAGGCTGCAAGGGAATATATTCCTTTGCATTTATCGGTAGATATTTCTGCCTGATTGCCGAGTGTATATAGCTCATTAAATGCAGGGAATGCATAATAAAGCGGTTCGGGGTTTTTGGTTTTGGGGTCAAACATACCTCTGTAGTATGAAGGTCCCACACCTGCATCATAGTAGCAAAGAATGTCTGTGTCGGTATTTTGCATTGCACACATCATAGAAACTGTTTTTGCCGCCGCAATGCCTGTTCCTCTTTCTTCAATTGCAATTTTTGTGGCAACGGTCGGGTCGCCTCGGTCTTCGCACACATTGTTCCACTCATTGAGCTGAGTTTCAACATTCTCAAAGCCATATTCCTTAAGCAGTTTTTTTGCATACCCTGCACAAACAACAGTGTTTTCTGTGCTGAGATAGCTGTGCCACGAAAAGAAATCAAGAGGAGCATTGTTCTTTTTTATGTATTCAAAAAATCCTTTGACAAATTTAATGAAATTTTCACTTCTTCCGCTTTTATAGCATTCATCATCGGATTTTTCGCATTCAACGCCATATTTTTCGGGATCAGAAAGAATGTGTCTGAATCCGCAGGTGGCAGGTCCGCCGATTTTGATTGCATCACCGAAGCATTTTTTTAAGTGTTTGCTTGCCACGGTGTACATTTCATAATATTCCTCCGGTGTACCGTGCCACATCTGGTTTTCGGTGTCATCCCTGCCGTTGTCGGGCTCGTTCCATATTTCCCAGTATTTGATGTTCATTTCAAATCCGTTTGCCCAGCCATAGTTGTAGTGCTTTATTATATGTTCGCAAATCCTTGCCCATTTCAGATTATCCTTTGGCGGAAAAATGCGATATGCTTTTATGTAGTGATAGTTTTCAATTGTTTCGCCAAGACGGAAAATCGGTTCACAGTTGTGTTTTTGAAGATTTTGCATTAAAATGTCCGTAAAAGCAAAATCGTATGAGGCTTCATCTTCGACATCGGCATCAAAATCACGAAAGATGTTGTGGATGTCAACATAAAGGTTTCCACCGTATGCCCCGCCAACATCGTGAAGTCTTGAATAGGGCATACCTGCCTCGCTTAAATAATGAAACAAGGTGTCACGCACTCCAATCATCGGAGGCTGACCGATTCCGTGCATTGGTTTTATTTTTCCTGTTTGCTTGTCGAAGTTGAAATTTATGTTCATATCTGTTAACCTCGTAATTATATTTTGTTGATAAGAAATTTTTCACAATTTTGTTGGCGAGCCGGATGCAAAACATACTATGCTTGCGACTTGCGTGCAGATGTGAGAGGCTTTATTTCATAATTTGTGCCGTGAATACCTGGATAAATTCCTTTTTCTTTGAGAGCCTCGTTATCTTCGTGACAAATGAGCCACTTGTTTCTCTTGAAAAGAAGCTTGTCTTTTGAAGGAGCATCAAGTAGTGTGTTTGTGCCCTCGGGCAAAGCCACAAGACAAGAAAATCCGTCATTCGTAGCCTGACAGGGGCAAAAATGGAGAGTTGTTGCAAAAACTTCAACCGCATCACCCTTTTCAAGAAGAAAAGCCTTTATTTTTGATGCATCAAGGTCACCGTTTTCATCCATATCCCATCTTGTTGCAAGAAGCAACACAAGGGGAGTTGCGGCAACGTTTATTTCGGAGCAGTTGTGATATTCAAGGGCATTTAAAAGAGTGTTGTAACCGTGGCAAATGCCAATCTGAGCCTTGCATCCGCCAAGTGTCATTTCACGGATTTCATCAGAGAATTTCATATCTTCAAGAGCTTTTACGCTTGGTTCGTATGCACTGCCATCTGTGGGAAAGTTAAGAGATAAGCACGCATCAACGCACTCTTTGGTATCTATGTCAATTATTCTTCCGTACTTTTTGAATTCTTCGTCTTTCACGGAATATATTTTGATTTCGGGATTTAATTTATTTAAATTTTCAAGCATTCATATCATCCTTTCGGAATTGTTTAATTGATTATAAATTGGAGTTTGTAGGGGAGATTGAAGATGGAATATGCACCGGTGCGTGAGCCTCCCTTGTGTAAAGGGAGGGGGGCAAATTATAATACTAAGTGCAACACCTAAAAAATAAATAGACTTCATAATAACTTTAGTGTAAAATGTAGTTTACCACAACAAACATAAACACGGAGGTTAGTATGAAGTCCT
>JAFQBA010000017.1 GCA_017416845.1 Clostridia bacterium | reverse complement strand
GGACGGAGCTGCTTTGACACAAAATTTTTGAATTTATGTGCCAAAGGATTTCGCTTCGCTCATCTGTCAGCAACCGTCCCCCGATGGCATTTTGTGCATTAGCGAATTGCTTCAACCTCATTTGTACTTAGCCCGATAAACCCCAATTTATCTTCCTGTCATTCACGATACAAAACCATAATGGAAACCGGCTCTCCGTTTTAAATAATTGCTTCACAGTAATTATTTCAAAACAATCTCTTTCATACGGAAATTGCCGTCGACGGTAGTGTAAATACCTTCATCCATAATTTCTTTTCCGCTTTTTTTGCTTCCGTCGGGAAGTGTGTATTCCTTTGACTCATTAAGCACCGGATAAACCGTGAGTGCTCTTTGAAGAATTTTATTTGTAAACACCTGAACTCTTGTTTCGTTAAATTCACGGTCGTTATATTGGAAAATGAGAACAGACGGTGTGTCTGCAAGGATTCTCACTTCTGCATTTCTCCAAAAATCACGTTCTTTTTTGAATTTTGCAATATGCTCTTTTAATTCTTTTTTCACATTTTCTCCAAGGTCTGCAATGTCACAGCTGAAGCCCAGCGGACTTGCACTTAAGAACCCTTTGAGATAGCTCATATCCACATCAACAACTCTGTCCCATGTGGCATCGGAGGTTGAAAAAATGTGTTCTTCATACTCTGTTTCATAGGCAGGAATCATCTTGTCTCTCGACATAATAACCGTCCAGCGTTCAAAGGTTCTGGGGTCAAGACGGAGAAGTGTATCTCTGAACATTCTCATGCCGTGATAAGGACTTTGATTGTCGGAATACCAGAAGCTGTCAAACTGAACACAGTTGGAAAGTGTCATTCTGATGCCGCCCGACGCACAGTTGGTTATGTATATGTCGGGGTATGTGTTTCTCACACGGTCAATGAAGCTGCGATAGCCCTCAAACCATTTTGTGAAAGCGTTTCCGCTTTTGTCGAAGGTGATGTCGGAGTTAAAATCAAATTTCACATATTCCGCACCGAATTGGTCAATGATTGCCGTCACACGTTTAAAAATATAGTCTGCAGCTTCGGGATTTGCAAAATCAATAAAGAAGTTTTTGCCGTGACGGAAATAATACCCGGGATAGTTTTTAACCGCTTCCGATTCGGCATCGGCGGTTTCGGGTTCAAACCAAAGACCAAACTTCATGCCGTGAGCTCTCACACTTTCGGCAATCTCCATCATTCTGCCCTTAAAGCCCGAATTTGGATTTTCAAACCAGTCGCCGATGTTAACACCCCAACCGGGTTTTGTGCCAAACCAGCCGGCATCAATAACAAAATACTCTGCACCAAGGTCTGCAACTGCAGGAATCTGTGCCATTGTGCTTTCAAAATCGATGCGAGCAAATTTCCAAAGCCATGTGTTAAAGATAACGGGAAGCTTTCTTTCTCTGAAAGTGTCTATGCAATAACGGTGAAGCTTCCACGCATCCATATCAAGCTTGTTTTTAAATTCATAGAACAAAATGTCGCCAAGCTCAAATTTTTCACCGGGAGCAAGTTCTATGTGAGTGTTTGACGACTCAATGCCGATTTCGATGTCAACAAAGCTGTTTTCGCCGGGGAAATAATGTCTTTTTGCTCTCATTTCCCAGGATGCATCGGGCATATAGTGATAGGCATATCCACGGTTTGACTGACAGTTCCACATTGCCATAAAGGGCACTGCGCCGGAAGCCGAACGCACAGAGTCTGTTGCGGCAACAACCTGTGTTACAAGGGGAAGCCACTGACCCTGACTTTCGTTCTGCCAGCCGTTATATTGGGTGTAAATTTCATATTCTCCGCCGTCAAAGGTGAACACAGGGTGAAGAAGTGTGAAAGTGAGAGTTTTATCGGAGATGTTTTTTATGGTGTCTTTTCTCAGATACACTCCATGTCCCTGATGGGTAATTTCTGAATTAATTTCATATTTATCGTTCTTTAAGCTTGCTTTTGTTTCGTCTGCCTGAAGCTCTCCGTCAACAAAATCGTCGGTTGTTGCTATTTTCCAGAGCTGCCAGGGTTCATTTCTTAACTGTCCGTACATATACAAAATTCTCCTTTGTACATATTATTTTAAAATCATACATTGATGATAACACTTTATGAGAAGATATTCAAGCAATTTTTGTATAAATAAACTGCAAATATGTATCAATTATTTTCAATTGCTTGTATAACCCTTTTCACAATCTCCTTAACATCGGGTGCATTTTCGCAAGTATATTTTTCAAATTCCGGACTTTGGGGCATTGAGAAAAATCCTATGGATTTTTTTGCATCTTCCATCATTGCCTTTGTTGCGGCAAGCTCAATGTCGTGATAGAGCATTTCCTTTTTCAGAGCCGAAACCTCTGCACCGCCTGCCTTTGCCATGTAGGTATAGCAGTTGATTTTTCTTATTCCAAGCTCAATGGATTTCATATAGTCACGAGGGTTTACACCGCTTCCGCCGTGCATAACAAGGGGGACACTCACCATCTGACCGATTTTTTTCAGACGGTCAAAATCGAGCTTTGGTTCTTTGGCATATATTCCGTGAGCCGTGCCAAATGCACAGGCAAGGGCATCGATTCCGGTTTTTTCGGCAAAGTCTTTTGCATCGTCGGGGTCGGTGTAGATGCTTTCTCCGCCTGCTCCTCCGCCTTCACGCTTGCCCATGGAGCCGATTTCCGCCTCAACGGAGGCACCGTGTTTTTTTGCCATTTCAACAACCATTGAAGTATTGGCATAATTCATTTCGCGGTCAAGCTCCGAGCCGTCATACATAACCGAAGTGAATCCTAAATCGAGGGCTCTTTTCACATAGGCTATGTCTGTTCCGTGATCAAGATGAACGCAAACAGGAACGCTTGCTTTTTCTGCCATAAAAAGCATTATGGGGGCAATCTCTTCCATCTTGCATACGTTCATCTCTTCGTGAATTTGTGCATGCATGATAATAACTGGCATTTTTTGTGCTTCAGCCGCACCGATAACCGCCCTCATGCTTGCAAGATTGGGAGTGTTGAAAGAACCTATGGCACATTTTTTGGCTTGTGCAACCTTTAATATTTCCTTTAAGCTTACTAACATTTTTTCACCTTTTCTCTGTTAAATTTATAATCGGTCTTATGCTATTGTAAATATTTTTATATGCGTTATATAATTTCTCATAAAGAGAAGCATTTTCGGGATTTGGCTCATATATTTTTTTGATTTTAACAAATTTTTCTTTAGCCTCATAAAGGTCTTTATATATTCCAAGCGCAACGCCGGTCATCATGCAAGTACCGGCTGTGCCTGCCTCCTTTGATTCAAGAGATGCAACGGGACGGGAGAGAATATCTGCTTTAATTTGCATCCACACCTCAGAGAATGCACCGCCACCTGTGGCACAAAGCATTTCGGGATTTATGCCGAATTCTTTTAAATGTTCAATGTTTGTTAAAATCTCATATGTCACACCCTCCATAAGAGCCTTGTAGAGGTCTTCGCTTTTGTGCTCTAAAGTAAGTCCTATCATTGCCGCCTTTGAAAGGCTGTCCATATAAGGATTTGCCGCACCCGAAAAATGGGGCATAACAAGAATTCCGGTGGGCGAGTCGGGGATGAGAGAGTCAAGCTTTGCGTATGAACTCTCTTTTGCAAAGTTATCACGAAACCACTTTATGACCGCCCCTCCCGTGAAAGACAAAGCATAGCAAACATATGTTCCGTCAAAAACAAAGGGCACAACGCTGTAGCCTTCGTCATACATTTTTTCGTTTTCGGGAACGCAGTCAAATACCGGTGTCACACATTCCACGGTGCCCGTGCCGTCTACTGCCATTCCCGGTTTGAATACGCCTGCTCCGACGCAGGCGGCAACTTGGTCGTGAGCTCCGTTTACAATTTTTACATTTCCATTTATGCCAAGTTTTTCTTTTATTTCATCTTTTATTTCTCCTGCCATATTAAATGCCGGAACAGGTTTTGAAAACAAAGCTTTGTCAATTTGTGCAGCTTCAAAAATTTCATCACTCCAGCATTTTTTTCGTATGTCAAACGCCATTGTTCTTGCGGCAAGAGAATAGTCTATGCAGGCATTGCCGGTGAGTTTGTATATGATGTAATCTTCCATGAGCAAAACCCGTTTTATCTTTGAGAAAACATGGGGCAAATTGTTTTTTATCCACATGAGCTTTGGAAGACTGTACATGTGATGAGGCTTCACGCCCGAAATATCAATAAGTCTTTTTTCACCAAGTCTTTGCGTAAGCCGTTGGCATTCCTCTGCTCCCCGGGAATCGGTGTAGAGCATTGAAGGAAGCAAAACACTGTCATCCTCGTCAAGCACCGCAAAGGTTTCGCCAAAGGTTGTAACTCCGATTGCATCGGGCATATAATATGAAACAGCATCACGAATAACATCACATACCGCTTCAAAAATTGCCTCTGCATCAATTTCATGCTCTCCGCTGTGGCGTTTAACATCATATTCCTTGTAGGAATTATGCAAAAAAACACCCTCATGGTCATACAAAGTCAGCTTGCAACCCGTTGTTCCAACATCAAGACCGCCAATTATCATGTCAATTCACCTCAATCGATGCTTACTACATCATAACCAAGATATATTTTGAAGGCTTCTTCAAGCACATTTTTCACACTGCCGTTTGCAACTGTGGTGTGATGCTTAAAGCCGCCACGGGCAAGGCGCAGGAGCTTATCCTGAAGATTGTCGATGTGTGCAACGCCTCCGCATCCGAAAAATTCTTTTTCAATTTCCTCTCCGGTGAATTTGCCCTCGCTGAAATATATTGTAATTTTTCCGTCCTCGGTTTTGCAGTTTGAATAGGTCATGGGGAAGGCGGCAATTCTTCCTTCGTTTGTTCCCCAACCGCTTCCGGGGTCGCCTTTATCAAACATTTTGTGTGATGTAACCGTGCCCCTTTGAGCCATAAGCTTTTGGGCAGTTGAACCGCAATGGAAAAGAATAACCTTGTCGGGATCGTCGCCGTAGTTGTTGTTCCAGTCAAGACAAGCCGAAGGACCCCCGGTTGCAAGAGACAGCGCACGCATTGTGATTGCCGAACACATGTCAATTTCGCAGGATGCGGTGATGCCTCTGTCATTTAGCTCGCTTATTAAAACGCAGGGACAAACCCTCAGATATGTTTCCATTTCGTTCCAGCAACGAAGGGCTATGGCATCAAGATGATAGGTTTCGATGTATTCGTCAATAACAACACTTATTTTTGAAAGCATGATTTTTTTATCTTCGGGAACATTTGAAAAATCAGTATAATTTTCAAGGACTTCTTTTTTTGCCAGAACCTTTTCGTCATCATCTTTCTTTGCTCTTACAAATTCAAAAAGCTCCGACAAGTCAAAGCATTCCACGTTTATTCCGTGTCTTTGCATTGTAAGCTCGTCAAAACGCACGGTTTTAAAGGCGGTTGTTCTTGCACCTATGCATCCGATGGTAAATTTTTTCATTCCGTTAACCACTCGGCATATGGCGGCAAAATCCTTTAGGTTTTGAGTAAACTCTGCAGAGAGCGGATGAACAACATGAGGCTTCATAACCGTGTAGGGAACCTTGTACTGTTCAAAAACATCGGTTACCGAAAATTTTCCGCAAAAAGCATCTCTGCGATGCTGAAAATCCATTTTTCCTATTTCATCGGGATATGCCTGCATCAGAATCGGCACTCCGGCATTTTCAAGGGCGGCAATTGCACCGTTTTCGTCCACGAAAATTGGCATACAAAGAATAACGCCGTCATATTCTCCTTCGTGAGATTTGAGCCATTTTGCATAGAGTCTGCCTTCGTCACGGGTTTCCACTGCACCGTATCGGGTTGCATCCTTGTCCATCATAATATAATCAAAGCCTGCATCGGTTACGGCTTTCACCATGTCCTCACGTGCGCCTTCAATAAGCTCGGCGGGCATAAAGCCACGGTTACCGAAATATAAAGCAAAGGTTTGTTTTTTCATAGTAATATACACCTCCGTATAATTATATCTTGATTATATTTATTTTTGTGTTATAATGAAAGACAAATATGTTTTAAAATTTGTAAATTTGTACAATTATTTGGGATGATTTTGATGGAATTAAAAATTGATTTTTCAAGGTTGAATGACATTTTGCTTTCATTTTACAAGATGTCGGGAATAAAAATAATAATCTTTGATGAAAACCGTGAGATAATAGCTTCATATCCGCCTCATGATTGCAGTTTCTGCCGCAAAGTCAAAGGAAGCGCACAAATGTCTGAAAAATGCCTTAAAAACGATACGGAGATTTTCAATAAATGCAAAAAAAGCGGCGAGCTTATTATCTACACCTGCCATGCAGGGCTTGTTGAAGGCTGTGCGCCCATAAAACAAAACGGAAAAATTCTGGGTTACATAATGTTCGGTCAGATATCCGACCTGCCGTCAAGGGAGGTTTTGTCAGACAATGTGTATCATTTTTGCAAGGAAAACGGTCTTGACGAAAAAACATTTATTGCCGCATCAAAATCCATAAAGCTTAAAAAATATGATGATATTATGGCGGCGGCAAAAATTTTTGAGGCTTGCATAAGCTACATTGTGCTGAACGAAATGATGATGCCCAAAGACGACAAAACCATGATTGAATGCGAAAGATTTATTGATGAAAACATTGCCGATGTTACCGTTGAAAAACTTTGCTCTCACATGAAAATCAGCAGAACTGCACTTTACGGTATTTTCAGAGAAAAAAGCGGAATAGGCGTGTCTTCGTTCATAAGAAATAAACAGCTTGAACATTCAAAAAAGCTTCTCACCGAAACGAATTTTAGCGTAAGCGAAATTGCCTCAATGTGCGGATTTGCCGATTACAATTATTTCAGCAGAGTTTTTAAAAAGAAATACGGAGCATCTCCAAAAGCCGTAAAGTTCGGATAATGCTCCGTTGGTGGCAGGGTATAAATATGTATTAGAATGTAACCACTTCTATTCCCATAAGATTACCAAATTCTACAATCTGATCATACAAATCTTCGCCATAACCAAGGCAACCGTATTCGTTGTTCCAGTTTTCAACCAAAGCACCAATATCACCATCAACCTTTACGAAAGCGTGAGGCCAGAACGGAATGCCGCACTCGTGTCTACGCGCATCAAGCTCTTTTGCATCGGGCTGGAATACTTCGCAGCGTACAACAACTATTTTAAATTCTCCGTTGATTCTGCTTATACGGGCAAGTACACCTTTGCCGCTTTTGCAAACCAAGTCAATCGAAAGACCGCCGGCTTCACCTTCAGTGGGTATGCCGTGTCCTGCAAGGCTCACGCCTGCTTCATTTGCAAGACAAGGCGGAACTGCACCGTCACCGATGATTTTAATTTCATTATTTTTCTTATCTACATGCTGTAGATCACCATAATATATGGGGTCTTTGCTCAGTCCCATAATCATGATGGACGTGAGACATGTGTTAAAGTCGGATAATGTTGCAGTGGGTACTCCGTCATTTAGCATCATACTCTGTGCAAAGCAAGTGGCAGCATAGTAGTCACCCATACCGGGGAAAGATTGAATTGTATAATAGTCAAATCCGTCACGCTCTTTGAGAGCCTTGAGAGCAAGATAAAGACGGATAGAACGGAAATTTCCGTCAACACGTTCCACCGGAGTGTTGAAGTTTTTATCTATCCAGTCACACATCTCATCAACCTTGGTTTGGGGAATGTTTTTGGCTATTTCAACGAGTTCATATGTGTCGCGGGTATCAATGTCTATACCAAATGTACGCATCCACTGTGAAGGATCGGCAACACCGCATGTCTGTCCCATACCACGTCCACCAAATGCACGAAGTGTAGTGAGCTCCATACTCTTTTTGAGAGCTGAAGCTTTGCAGTAGTTTGCTACTCGTTTTACATTGTTAGCATCATCGGTTCCGCCATACACAAATTTGTGCTTGATGCTCACTTCGTTGAGTGCGGCACTAAGCACAAGACCACCAACGGGTCGCCAGCCTTGTGAACCATCGTGAGTCCAAACTATAATTCCTTTGCCTGTTTTGGCAAACTCACGGATTGCACCAATCATGTGTGCAGCCCATACCCATGTGCCGGAAAAAAGCACCAAGGTGTCGACGCTGTCGTCTTTTGCCAAGGGGAGGATAATGTCGCGTGCTTCTTTTTTTGTTGCGATTATCAATTCTTCTTCCAAAAGAGTGACACCCTCATTTTTGAGAGCTTCCTTTGATTTGGAAATTATGCTTTCATCAATAAACAAATTGCCATCCGGGTCTTTGAGGCCATCCTTGTGAACACCATACACTACAAATGCAGCTTTAGATTTAATCATTGTTTTATTCTCCTCTTTAATTTATTTTTAACTTGTTTTTTACCAAGTGCTTTTCAATATCTTTGTTTCCTTCAATCACGCCTATTTCCACCATGAATTCAACAGATTCACCAGGTTCAATATGAGGCAGCATATTTCTTTCTCTCAGCACATTCCGAGGCTCACATGGTACATTTGCCGGTTCCAGTGCCAACACATAGTCCTTTATATCTTCCAACACCCATTGAGTAAGATACGGCATTTTTTTATTGTTAAATTTTATATATACCGCAAGCCCGCCGGCGAGTTTTTTATTGTGTATCCACACTGTTGTGATATCATCTTCTGTATCGAAAGTGTGCAGGAAATTTTTTTCAGAGTTTTCTCCATCAGGGCTTTTTATTGTTCCTTGTTCGCCGAGTCTTTCATTTGTATAATCATCATACCCCATACATTTACTTGATGGCACATGAACGGTTGCATCTTCACAAAGCAGAGGGTATCCAAAATTTATGTGATATAAAATATTCAGTGGAATACTTCGACTTCCTTCGTTCGTTATTCTATCCTCTACTAACACTGACGATTTTCCAAATTCTGATTTGATTTTTCTGTCAATTTTAAGCTTGTGTCCAAATAAAAACGAATCAGACAGTCTGCCTTTTATTTCAATTTTACCTTCGTCAAAATCAGTCATGTCACAAATCTGTTTGCCGGAAAGACTTGACCATCTTCCGTGCTGACCGAGATTTTCACCATTGTCTGTACATGGGGATCCCAAATTGGTAGGTCCGCATGTGGTCAACAGTCCTGCTGAAAATGTTCGCAACCATTCTATGTCCCGGGGATCATAAAATGCCGGATTTGTTTCGGCGTTATCTGTAAGATGCACTAAGTTTATTCCTTTGTATGATGCAAGAGATATATCAAGACCTCTATCGCAAACCACTGTATAATCAAATCCGCTTCCGGTTTTCACATCAATACAACGACAACCGTCCGTGTTGCCATCGGTTAGTCTGTAGTGGCGTGTGCCGCCGATCTGATATATGTTTCCTATATATTGCTTTATTTTGTTTCTGTCTTTATTCATAGTAACTCCTGTTATTACAATATTAACAATCCCTCAGTCACTTCGTGAGCTCCATTTACACAAGGGAGCCTTTCGTCCTTGTGTAAATGGAGAGACAAATTCAAATTTATCCATATTTTTTCTCGCCGTAATTAATTTAGTTTTTCAAGATATTCAAGACCCTGATAGTCAAAATTCATATAAAGTCTCATTGCTTCTTCGTTGGTATAGGGAGTACCGGTTTCACAGGTGAAAGGTCCTTCATAAGAAATTTCTTTAAATGCTTTCATAACTTCATCCCATTTTATGTCACCGGCAAGGGGTGTCATGTGGGAATCTTCACGTTTGAAGTTATTGTGAATATGAGTGCATTTAAGCCGAGAGCCAACTTCCTTTATGGCATTTGCCTGATTGAAATCCATCATGTTTGCATGACCTGTGTCCCAACAAATACCGACTCTTTTGTCGTTAAAGCTGTCGGTAAGCGTAATAAGGTCTTCGTAGTTTGATGTAAAAAACGGCATTTGGGGAACAATCCCACCAAAAATGGGGAGGTTTTCAAGAGCAACCCCTGTACCATACTTTACGGCGGCTTCAAGATATGTACTTATAACCTTTTTGTTATCTTCCATGGCAGAGCTTGTTTTATAGCCCGAATTTATTGCAGTTCTTGGGTGATACACACACCAGTCACCGCCAAGCTCGGCAGTTACTCTGATACCTTCTTTTATGTCTTCTTCTCTTTCTTCATCAATTATTTCCGATGAAATTCTAAGGTCGTAATAGTAAAGATGAGACTGAACACATTTGAGATTATATTTTTCAAGAATTTTTTCAATGTCATCTCTCATAACATTCCATTCGTCGCTTGTTTTGTGGTCAAGTGCCGCAAAGTTTACCGCCATATGGCGAAAGCCTGCATCATGAGCCAGACGGCATCTTGTTTCAAAAAGTTCATTGTAAGGAATCTGAATTGATTTTATCATGGCATTTCTCTCCTTTTTTTAGAGTTTTCCTTTTTGTATTTATTTGCCGGAATACCGACCTCTTTTTTGAAAGTTCTGAGAAAGTAGTTTACATCGCCAAATCCGGTTTTTTTGGCAATTTCTTTTGATGTGAGGTTGGTCGTAAGAAGCAGTTCCTTTGATGCCTCAAGTCTTTTTTCTTTGATATATGCAAAAATCCCCCGGGGCATATAGGGTCTTGTGAGCTTGTAGAGCATTGAACGGGAAACAAAAAAATATTTGCAAAGCTCCTCAATGCCAAGAGGTGATGAAAGGTTTTTGTTAATATACTGTACAATTTCTTCGCCGAGAGTTTCGCTGTCTGAATATGCAAGTCTGTTTTGAATTATGTAGGATACGGTCATATCCAAAAGAAACGAAATTGCTTCGAGCTTTGTTTCGGAAACATATTTTATCTTTTCACAGCTTTCCTCAATCCAACGGCTGTCATAACCGTATTTTTCGCAGCGTTTCTTCACATCTTCAACAAATTCCTCATGAGATTCTTCATTTGTGATTTGCCCGTAAATTGCATAGCCAATCACTCTGTCACCATCGGAGATTACCGATGCAACCTCGGTGAGTCCTGCATGACATTTTTGCATAATGGGCTTTGCCCTGCTTTTTTCACATTCCAGAAAATGACGGGTATTACATTCATCACACAAAAGTCTTGTCTTTTCGTTTTCCTGCATTTTGGAACAAAACTCACTGTTTGTTTCGGGGAAACTTGTTATCTCTTTAAAGCCTGTGTCATAAATTGCAATTTTTACCCCCGTAAGATCGTAAAAGGCTTTTATGACCTCCCGCAATCTGAGTTTGTCGGTTTTCAGCATAAAACCACCTCTTGTTGATTATATCATCTGTTTTAGGTACATTCAAGTATTTTTCATGCACAAAAACTGTAAATTCGTATTAAAAATATAAAAACACATGAATAATAATTATTTATTTTTGTGTTAAATTTATAGTTAACATCCATATTACAATCAACTTACAATCAACTTACAATCAACTTACAATCAACCGAATTCTCTTCAAGTAATATAGATATTTATATATACTAAAATTGTAAATATATTTCTAAGGAGCTGATTTAACATGAGGTCAAAGTTTATCTGTTTTTTAACTGTTTTCCTGATATTTACTTTGGCAACTTCCTATGTATTTGCCTATTCCATCGATGAAGAACAAATATATGAAAAATATATAAATGAAAAGTTCGAATATGGAATATACAAACACATAAGCGATCGGTATAACAACGGAGAGTATGGCGAAGAAATATATTGTCTCGGCATAGAAGGAGCCTGGATGGAGTATGAAACAATTGTCGTGTACCAAAAAAACGATGAAAAGAAGATGATTGTTTACGGTGCAAACGGTCGCTTCCGCAGACGAAATTTAACCGACGATGAATATGATAATCTGATATCATACATAAAAATCAATAATATCGCAAAGCTTGACGACTTTTACACCGGCATGGTGATGGACGGAGTGTGGTACGATTATTTTCACATTACCAAAGACGGCAGGGAATATGTATATATCAATAATCCCGAAGTATATTCGGATTCGGAGTTCAAAGTATATAATGAATTAGTAACAGAATTTAGAAAATTACTCAATTCGGGAGAATTTGAAGTTGGCTATAATATTGAAGATGCTGAACTTATCTTGAATGAAGATTATCCAATTAACGCAGTGTGGAAAAATGAAGACGATTTTCGAATATTGATTTTTGATGAAGAAAATTCAAAATTTCTCGAACCAACCTACAAGTGGGTTTCAATAAAAGACGGTAATGTTGGAACAAAAGCCAAAAAACCCGACATATTTAAAACTCCCCTGGAAAGCACTCCCGATGAATTTCAGGCAAGATTCAACAATGCAACAAGCGCAAAATGGAACGGCTATTCGGTGTGTTCATTTGACAACAAACTGTATCTTTTAAGCGGCAAGGCAATCATATCCACCATTTCGGATAATGCTTATAACTCACCTGTTGTGGTTCCGGACACCGACTATGTTGTTTGCGAAAAAAACGTAAACGGATGGGATAAACCGACCCGGGCAGTAAAAATCAATCTTATAACATTTGAAGAAACAAAGCTTAACCTGCCTGCTCACTTGGACATTACGCCGTTGACTGTTTTAAACGGCAAAGTTCTTTTTTGCGGGTGCGACAGTCTGTTTTTTGAATCAGAGAAAAAAATTAAATTTTATCTGTATGATATACAAAGTGACACCTACGAACATGTAAACGAAGATTTCATCTGTTATCTGCAAGACTACATTGAAACCCGTCCTTTGCAGCCCACCTCTGAAAAAGGAAAATATTATGCTCTTACGGACAAACACACTGTAGGCGTTTTTGACACTGAAACAGGCAAATTTACTGCGTTGTTCTCATCGCCTGTTCCCATACAGAATAATGATCACATGTGGATAGACGAAAATGATGGTATCATCTATATTGCTGTAAACAATGATTTGCTGGCTTTGCCAATAAATATTCCCGAAAAAGAACAAACCGTCAGCGTTTTTGTTGACAATAAAGAAGTTACCTTCGACGTTGCACCCACAATAGAAAGTGGAAGAACTATTGTACCCATGCGATTTATATTTGAAGCTCTCGGAGCTAAGGTCTCATGGGATGATGCAACCTCCACCGCTACAGCGGAAAAAGACGGTGTAATACTTAAAATAAAAATTGGCGAAAGCATTATGTATAAAAATGGTGAGCCAATTGAACTTGATGTATGCGCAAAGCTTGAACAATCAAGAACCCTTGTTCCTTTGAGAGCCATAGCCGAAGGCTTTGGAACAAAGGTTGAATGGAACGGACTTAAAAGGTCGGTAACAATTATCTCTTGAAAATTCAAAACCTCCAACCATTGTTTAGTTGGAGGTTTTATTATTATTTATTATTTATGCTTTTGCATCTTCCTTAATTTTATCTACAAGATGAGCCGGAACTTCTTCATAATGATCAAGCTTGAAGGAGAAACTTCCTCTGCCGTTTGTCATTGCTCTGAGGTCCGTTGCATATTTTGTCATTTCACTGCATGGAATGAGAGCTTCAATTTCGGTTTCATTGTTCTCAAGCGGATTCATACCGAGAATTCTTCCGCGACGTTTGTTAATGTCGCCTGTTACATCACCGGTATATTCATTGCGAACCTGACATTTGAGCATACCGAGAGGTTCGAGTATTACGGGACTTGCCTGCTCAAGACCTGCCTTGTAGGCAATTGAAGCTGCGGTTTTAAATGCCATTTCCGAAGAGTCAACGGGATGATAGGAACCGTCAAGGAGTGTAGCTTTGAGATTGATTACGGGATAACCTGCAACAACACCTTTTGCCATGCTTTCACGAAGTCCTTTTTCAACTGCGGGGAAATAGTTTTTGGGAACGCTTCCGCCAAATACTTTTTCTTCAAAAACAAGATCTTCACTTTCGCAGGGTTCAAATTCAATCCAAACATGACCGTACTGACCGTGACCGCCGGACTGTTTTTTGTGTTTTCCTTCAACCTTAACTTTTTTGCGGATGGTTTCTCTGTATGCAATTTTGGGGTCTTTGAGATTTACATCAACGCCGAACTTTGAAAGAAGCTTGGAGCAGATAACATTGAGATGCTGCTCACCGAGACCGGAGATAACCGATTCGCCGGTTTCTTTGTTTGCTGTGAGCGAGAAGGTCTTATCTTCGTCCATAAGCTTGGAAAGACCCTGACTGATTTTTTCTTCATCACCTTTTGCTTTTGGCGAAATTGCCATTGAAAGCACGGGTTCGGGAAATTCTATTGCATCAAAAATAACGGGAGCTTTTGCGTCGCAAAGGGTGTCGCCGGTTTCGGTAACCGAAAGCTTTGCCGCAACACCGATATCACCTGCTTCAAGGCATGAAACTTCAATTTGTTTTTTTCCTCTTAAGGTGAAGATTTTTCCAATTTTTTCGTTTTCACCTTTGTTGGAGTTATAAAGAACCGTGTCGGGAGTGATTTTGCCCGATACAACCTTAAAGAATGTCATCTTTCCAACATAGTTATCCACAACTGTTTTAAACACTTTAAGAACAGCGGGTCCGTCTGCTTTGCATTCAATTTCTTTTTCTTCGCCTGTTTTTGCATCTTTAACAATTGCATTTTCGGCATCGTCGGGAGCAAAGAGATAATCGGAAATGAGGCTGAGAACATGGGTGATACCGATACGAAGAAGAGTGCTTCCGCAAATAACGGGAGTTACAATACCGTTTTTAATACCTGTTTTTATTGCAGTCTTAATTTCAGCTTCGGTAAATTCTTCGCCTGCAAAGAATTTTTCCATGAGTTCTTCGCTACATTCGGCAATAGCTTCGTTAAGGATTTCACGGCTTCTTTGTGCCATATCCATATATTGCTCGGGAATATCTTCATATGTAGCTTCGGGACCGGTGAACATTTTGGCTTTCATTTTGATAACATCAACAAAACCAATGAAGAAATCACCGTCTTTAATTGGGAATGTGAAAGGAGCAATTGATTTTCCGAACACATCATTAAGCTGTTCAATAACTTTTATATAATCCGACTTAACATCGTCGAGCTTGTTTACGAAAATTATCTTTCCGAGATTATATTTTTCAGCAAGATTCCATGCTTTTTCCGTTCCTGCCGAAACACCTGATTTACCGCTGACAGTAATAACGCAGTTTTCACACACGCTTGCGGCTTCAATCTGTTCACCTACAAAATCAAAAAATCCCGGAGTGTCCAAAATATTCATTTTTTTGTCGTTCCAGTCAAAACTGATCAGTGATGTATTAATCGAAATCTTTCTTTTAATTTCTTCAGCATCATAGTCGGAAACAGTATTTCCGTCTTCTATTCTTCCAAATCTGTCAATGAGCTTGCCGTTGTAAAGCATTGCCTCTACAAGCGACGTCTTTCCGGCGTTGCCGTGGGAAATAAGACATACATTTCTAATATCCTTTGTAGCAGCCATAATTAATACATCCTCCTTTAAAATTGCACTTTTGTGCTTTTTATTTTTATTCCAGCATTTAAAAAAAGCTGTTACCTAATAATTTCGTTAAACATTCACATTTTCCTTTTTTTATTTGATATTTTATATGACAAAAATATACAAAAAAATATGTGCAATTTTACCAAAACATCACTTTTTTTAAATAATTACAATATATTATGAAGAAAAAATTTTAAAAATAACTCTTTACAAAAAGGAATTTTTGTTGTACTGTATTTAAGGATTATTTATTATTTTTATTAAAATAGGTGAATTAATGTCAAAAAAACAAACAGAAACAATTGAAAAATGGATTTGGCTGAGTCTTTTTAAAAAAATTTCAAAAGGTAAAATTCATAAACTTCTTTCCGAGTTTTATACTATTGATAATATTTATGATGCTCAAAGGGAAGATTATGAAAAGCTTACCTTTTTAAAACCTGAAGATATTTCTCTTCTTTGTGAAAAAGATCTCTCCGAATCCCGAATTTATGTTTCAGACCTGGAAAAATCAAATATTTTTGTTTTAACCAAAGATATGCCCGAATTTCCTCAAATGATGAACTCTTATCCAAATCATCCTCTTATTCTCTATTGTAAAGGACAACGAATAAATTTAAATAAATATATTTCTGTTTCTGTAGTAGGTACACGCAATCCGGGACAATACGGTAAAAATATAACATATACCATAGCATCCGAACTTGCAAAAAAGGGTGTAATTATTATAAGCGGCATGGCAGAAGGTGCCGATTCAATTGCTCACGAAGCATGTCTTAATGCTAATGTTCCAACAGTTGCCGTTATCGGATGCGGACCGGATATAGTATATCCACGTTCAAATGCTTCCCTTTCAAAAAAAATATGTGAAAAAGGAATGATAATAAGTGAATATCCTCCGGGAACACCTCCCGAAAGATTTCGTTTCCCCGAAAGAAATAAAATTATAGCTTCTCTTTCGCCGGTTACAGCAGTAACAGAGGCAGCCAAAAAAAGCGGTTCTCTCATCACTGCAAACCTTGCAAAGAAATTTGGAAATATCCTCTTTGCCGTTCCGGGAAATATAACCTCAAATCTTTCAGACGGAACAAATATTCTGATTGGAGAAGGTGCTCATCCCATAACTTCAAAAAACGATATCTTTAATTTTTTTGTTAAAACTATAGGAGAAGAAAAAGTAAATAAATACACTTACAAAACCTATACAAATAAATGTACAGATGATAATCCCTACAAACAATCAGAAAAAAATAAAAATCAGGAAATAAACACACAATACCTGTCATACAGTGATGATGAAAAAGAAAACATTATATTAAAATGTCTGTGCGGTAACAATCTTTCCATAGACAAAATATCTTATGAAACAGGTTTTTCACTTTCACAACTGAGTTCTGCTTTACTTTTTATGGAAATAAAAGGAAAAATCAAAAAAAATCCCGGCGATACGTACACCGCAGTATAATAATTTTAAAACGGAGGACATTATGTCAGAAAAATTAGTTATAGTTGAGTCACCTTCCAAGGCTACCACAATAAAAAAATATTTAGGAAAAGGATATAATGTTGTGGCAAGTATGGGACATGTTATAGATCTTCCCAAAAGTCAGCTTGCCATTGATGTTGAAAATAATTTTGAACCAAAATATATAACCATCCGCGGTAAAGGAGATCTTATAAAGGCTCTTAAAAAGGATGCAAAAAACGCTTCAAAAATATATCTCGCAACTGACCCTGACCGCGAAGGTGAAGCAATCAGCTGGCATTTGGCAAATACTCTTGGAATTGATAAAAATTCAAAATGTCGTATTACTTTTAATGAAATTACAAAAAAAGCGGTAACAGCTGCAATAAAAGAACCTCGCTCTATTGATGAAAATCTTGTTAATGCCCAGCAGGCAAGAAGAGTTTTAGACAGAATTGTAGGATACAAAATCAGTCCTATTCTTTGGAAAAAAGTAAAAAAAGGTCTCAGTGCAGGTCGTGTTCAATCGGTTGCAACAAGACTTATTTGTGAACGGGAAGCTGAAATCAATGCATTTGTTGAACAGGAATACTGGACAGTTGATGCAAATCTTTTAAAATCCAAGAAGAAAGTATTGGCAAAATTTTACGGAATAGACGGCAAAAAGAAAGAACTTAAAAATGAAAAAGAAGCAAATGCAATTCTTGAAGGTGTAAAAAACGAAAAATTTGTAGTATGTGATGTAAAAAATTCAAAAAAGAAAAAAGCAACTCCACCCCCTTTCATAACAAGTTCACTTCAACAGGAAGCGGGAAGAAAGCTTGGCTTTACAACAGCCAGAACCATGCAAGCGGCACAGCAGCTTTATGAAGGCATAAACATCAAAGGTAAAGGTCACATAGGTCTTATTACCTACATGAGAACAGACTCACTGAGACTCTCGGACGATGCTGTTGCTCAGGCAAGGGAATATATAAACGAAACCTACGGAAAAGAATATCTTCCTTCATCTGCAAAAGTATACAAAACAAAAAAGAGTGCCCAGGATGCTCATGAAGCCATAAGACCTTCCGATGCATACATCACTCCCGATTCAATTAAATCTTCACTTACCAATGACCAATATAAGCTCTATAACCTTATTTGGGGAAGATTTATTGCATGTCAGATGAAAGATGCAATCTACGATCAGGTTAATTCAACAATTAAAGCAGGAAAATATGAATTCAGAGCAAGCGGCACAAGTGTTGATTTTGCAGGTTTCACACTTCTTTACACTGAAAGTAAAGATGTTGAAGAGGAAAAAATTTCAAAACTTGTTCCTCTCGAAGCCGGAGAAGAGCTTGTTTGCTCATCAGTTGATTCTGATCAGCACTTTACACAGCCACCTCAGAGATTTACCGAAGCATCACTTGTTAAAACTCTTGAAGAAATGGGAATAGGAAGACCAAGCACATATGCTCCCACAATAACCACAATAATAAACAGAGGATATGTTGTAAGAAATAAGAAAAATCTTGTTCCAACAGAGCTTGGAATAATAATAAATTCTCTTATGGTTGAACATTTTGAAAATATTGTAGATTTCACATTTACTGCAAACATGGAAGAAAATCTCGATAAAATTGAAGAAGGGGACATCCTTTGGCAAAATGTTATCGGAGATTTTTATAATCCGTTCATTGAATCGGTTGAAAAAGCCGAAGAACTCATTGGTGATATTGAAATAAAAGACGAGGAATCAGACGTTGTTTGTGACAAATGCGGAGCAATGATGGTGTACAAACACGGAAAATTCGGAAAGTTTCTCGCTTGTCCTTCTTTCCCAAATTGCAGAAATACCAAAGCAATCGTAAAAGAAATCGGCGTAAAATGTCCCGACTGCGGAGCATCTGTAATTGAGAAAAAATCCAAACGAGGTAAAATATTTTTCGGATGTACCAATTATCCCGAATGTGAATTTACTTCGTGGGACAGACCTACCGAGGAAAAATGTCCCGATTGCGGTGGAGTTATCTATCAAAAACTCACCCGCGGAAACAAAAAATATTGTCCTGTTTGTGAAGAAAAGAAAAGTAAAAAATAATTTGGAGAAACTTTATGAAAGTAAAAGTTATCGGTGCAGGTCTTGCAGGATGTGAAGCAGCCTGGCAACTGGCAAAACGAAATATAAATGTTGATTTATATGAAATGAAACCCAAAAAATTTTCACCTGCTCACAAATCTGAAAATTTTGCAGAACTTGTTTGCAGTAATTCCCTCAGAGCTGCAAACATAGAAAATGCAGTTGGTTTATTAAAAGAAGAAATGAGAATGGCAAATTCTCTTATTATGGAATGTGCAGATGCAACCAAAGTTCCGGCAGGAGGAGCATTAGCTGTTGACAGAGAAGAATTTTCTTCTATGATAACAGAAAAAATAAAAAATAACCCATATATAAATGTTATAAATGATGAAATCACTGAAATTAATACCGATGAATATACAATTGTTGCATCCGGTCCTCTGACAAGTGATCTTCTATATGAAAATATAAACGAATTTTTTGGCGAAGAATATCTTCATTTTTTTGATGCAGCAGCACCTATTGTTACTTTTGAAAGTATAGATATGTCAAAGGCTTACAAAAAAGCCCGCTACGATAAAGGAACTGCCGATTACATCAACTGTCCCATGACAAAGGAAGAATATGAAAAATTTTGGAATGAGCTTATTAATGCCGATCTCGCTCCTGTTCACGGTGCTGATAAAGAAGTTGTTTTTGAAGGATGTATGCCCGTCGAAACAATGGCAAAACGAGGAAAGGATACCCTTTTATTCGGACCATTAAAACCCGTCGGTCTTGAAATTCCCGGCTCAGACACAATTCCTTATGCTGCCGTTCAGCTGAGAATGGATAATAAAGAAGGCTCGCTTTATAATATGGTAGGATTTCAGACTCATCTGAAATTTGGAGAACAAAAGAGAGTTTTTTCAATGATTCCGGGTTTGGAAAACGCTGAATTTGTGCGCTACGGTGTTATGCATCGTAACACTTTTATCAATTCTCCAAAAGTTTTAAAACCCACATATCAAACTAAAAAATGTGAAAAATTATTTTTTGCAGGTCAGATAACAGGAGTTGAGGGATACATTGAATCTGCTTCTTCAGGCATGGTTGCCGGAATTAATATGGCAAAAATGCTTTTAAATGAAGATATGATTATTTTTCCTAAAGAAACCGCAACAGGTGCACTTTGTCATTATATTACTGATGACAGCATTAAAAATTTTCAACCGATGAATGTTACCTTTGGAATAATTACTCCCTGCGATAAAAAAATAAGAAAGAAAAAAGAAAAAAATTCTTATCTTGCTCAACGAGCAATTGAATTCTTTAAAAATATTAATTTATAGTTATCAACATTTATTCACATTTTTTAATATTTTTATCCACATTTAAAAAGCAGATAAATACTATATAATTTTTATTTATCAACACTATCCACAGAACGTAAAAATTTTAAAATGTTTAAAAATTTGCCCTTTTACTGCATTTTTAATGTATCATTTATAACTTTTCATCTTTTTATAAAAAAGCTTGAAAAGTTATTTTTTTTGTGTTATAATATAATATACGAGAAAATGGCATATTTTTTTCACATATATAATTATTAAGAAAGGAAAATTACCAATGTCTAATATTGTTGAAATTTGGAAACAGGTTTTGGAATTAATCAAGCCCGAATTTTCTCTTATGCAAGTAAGTTATACAACATGGATAGAAACAATTATTCCCGTAGATTTGACAGATACAAATTTAATAATCAAAGTTCCTTATGAATACAACAAAGAAATGATAAATCTCAGATATGCAAACCTTATTAAGAATTCTGTTAAATTTGTAACAGGAAAAGACGTGGAACTTGAAATTATTGTAAATTCACAAAACAACAGTTTTGAAGAAAAGAAAAAATTTAATGAAACAAATCTTAATCCTCTCTATACCTTTGAATCCTTTGTTATAGGAAAATCAAACCAGTTGGCTCATGCAACATCCTTTGCAATAGCTGAAGGAAGAGTTGAGGGATGTAATCCTCTTTTCCTATACGGTGGTGTGGGACTTGGAAAAACACACCTTATGCATGCCGTAGGAAACTATGTTTTAAAACAAAATGCCTCTAAAAATATACTTTATGTTTCAAGTGAACAATTTACAAATGATATGATTAACTCACTCAAAAACAACAGTATGCAAAAATTCAGAGACAAATACAGAAGTGTAGATATTTTAATGGTAGATGACATTCAGTTTATTTGTGATAAAGAAGCCACACAAGAAGAATTTTTCCACACATTTAATGAACTGTATCAGAGTAATAAAACAATAATAATTTCAGCTGACCGTCCTCCTAAAGATCTCCCAACATTTATGGACAGACTTATTACAAGATTTGAGTGCGGCGCAAATATTGATATTAATCCGCCGGATTATGAAACAAGAATAGCAATTCTTCGAAAAAAAGCAAATCAACTTAAAATTGAAATTCCCGATGAGGTATTTGAATATATTGCAAAAAGAATTAAATCAAATATAAGAGAGCTTGAAGGAGCAATCAAAAAAATTATGCTTCATCACATGCTTATAAAAAAAGAAATAAATATTGCACTTGCAGAAGAAGCTTTAAAAGATATGATAAATGAGAAAAAACAAAAAATTACTCCTGAATTTATAGTATCTGCAGTTGAAAAATATTTTAATCTTAAAGAAAATGATTTAAAAAGCAGTTCAAGGTCTCAAAACATTGCATTTCCGAGACAGATTGCAATGTATATTATAAAAAATTATACAAATTTATCTTTAAAACAAATAGGTTCTCTCTTTGGAGGAAAAGATCATACAACAGTTATGCATGCCATTGAGAAAATAGAAAAATCAAAAAAAGATGAACCCAATGTGGAAAAGATACTTGAAGATCTTTTAAAAGATATAAAAAATTAATTTTATCAACATCTCAAACCTTTGTCATATAAAGGTTTAGTAAACTTATCAAATATAATTATACACCTTTTTCAACATAATGTTGATAGTTTATTATTTATTAATTTTTTATAAACATATTTTAAAGAGCATGTGTAAACATTTCCATATTTTTATCCATACACGTAATCCTTGTGACAAAAGCATTACAAAGGTTATACATATAATTCACATGCCTACTACTTCTACTACTTAAATTAAATAATATAATTATTTTAAATTTATTTAATACAAAATTCCGAAGGAGTTGTAAAAATTGAAATTTTCATGTGATAAAGAAATTTTATTAAAATCAATAGAAATAGTATCAAAAGCAATTGCACCGAATAATCCGGTAGATATTTTAAAGGGAATGAAAATTGATGTTACCGATAAAATAAAATTTACCGGAAGTGACGGAAACATTTCTATAGAAAGTGTATTTGAGGCTGATATAGAAGAAGGAGGAACCCTTATTGTAGATTCCCGAATCTTTTATGATATTATAAGAAATATTCCCGACGGTAAAGTAAAATTACATACTTCTGAAAACAATGATATAAAAATTATTTGTGAAAATACAATGTTTAATATTTTATATCTTTCAAGTGAAGGATATCCTAATATTGAAAAAGTAGAAAACGGAGAAAATATAAGAATATATTCCAAAAATTTAAAAGATACTGTAAAAAACACGTTGTTTGCTGTTTCTGATGATGAATCAAGACCTATTCTTATGGGAGTATGTTTTGAAATTAATAAAAGTAACATGAAAGCTGTTGCTATTGACAGAACACGACTTGCTCTTAAAAATCAAATTATTCCCGAAACTAATTTTTCTGATTTTAAATTTGTTGTACCCGGAAAAGTTCTTTCTGATATTTTAAAAATATTAAGAGATGATTCTACAATTGTTGATATTTTTATCAATGATTCTTCTGTTATGTTTAAATTTGAAACCTTCACTATTGTTTCAAGACTTTTGCAGGGAGAATTTTTAGATTACAGAAAGCTTGTTCCTCCTCAATCTAACATACAGGCAAAAATTAATGTTAAAGCTTTCAGAGAAATGATAGAAAGAGCTTCTATTATTATAAATTATGATGATCCTAAAATTCCTATAGTTTTAAAACTCAAAAATTCTGAAATAACAGTAGAGTGTATTTCAAAATTTGGTAATTTCTGTGAAAAAATAGATGTGGATAAATATGGTGATGATTTAAAAATAGGTGTAAATTCAAAACTTATTTTAAATGCACTTAAATGTATTGATGATGAATATGCATCCTTTGAATTTACAAATATGAGAGGTCCTTTTGTTATTAAGCCTCTTGAGGGTGACTCTTATCTTTACATGGTTCTTCCTATGGAACTAAAAAATTAAATGTTAGGATGAAAAATAATGATAGAAATAAAAATTTCAACTCCATTTATTAAACTTGATCAGTTATTAAAATATTCCGGTATTTCTCTTGACGGATCTGAAGCAAAAGAAATTATAAAATCAGGCCTTGTTAATGTTAATGGTGAAAAAGAAGAGAGAAGAGGAAGAAAGATATATCCTGATGATTTAATTTCAATAAATCTGGAAGATGAAATAAAAGAGTTGAAGGTAATCTGATGTATATAAAATCAATTAATCTGAAAAATTTCAGAAATTATGAAAATCAGTTTATAGAGTTTTCTCCCGGAAAAAATATTATATACGGACTTAACGGTCAGGGAAAAACAAATATTATTGAAGCTATATATTTTTTTCAAAAAGGCAGATCTTATAGAAGTCAAAAAGACAAAGAAATTATAAATTTTAAAAAGGAATATGCAAAAATAGAAGCTTCTTTTGAAAAAGAAAATTCAAAAAGTGATGCTTTTATATTTATATCCGACAAAAAAAGTATAAAAGTGAACGGTATTCAAATAGATAAGCTCAGTGAGCTTGTCGGTGAATACAGCATGGTTATTTTTACTCCTGATTATCTCAATCTTATAAAAGAAGGTCCGGGAGTGAGAAGAAATTTTTTAGATAATTTTATAAGTCAGATAAAACCGGTATATTTTAAAAATTTAATTAATTATTACAGGGTTTTAAAACAAAGAAATAATCTTTTAAAAAGCAGAAACAAAAATATTGAAGATACTTTGTTTTTGTGGGATGAAAAACTTTCATCAATTGGTGTGGAAATTTGCAAAATGAGAAGTGCAGCCATAGAAAAAATTAATGAAAGTGTAAATCTTATAAACGGTGATAATGAAAATATAGAAATTATAAAAATTTTATATTCACCAAGCATAAAAGGAGATTATTGTGACAAAGAAAATTTCTTGAATCAACTTAAAAATTCAAGAGAAAGAGACCTTGAAAAAGGAATTACAATGACCGGTCCTCACAGAGATGATTTTGATATATTTATGAATGATATAAATATAAAAAAATACGGATCTCAGGGACAAATGAGGTCTTGTGTTTTAAAAATAAAACTTTCAGAATGTGAAATTATAAAAGAAAAAACAGGTGAAGAACCGATTCTTCTTTTGGATGATATATTAAGTGAACTTGATGAAAAAAGAAGAAAATTTTTTCTTGATAAAATAAAAAACAGACAGGTAATTTTAACCTGCACCGACAAAGAAGATTTTTTTGAAGAGGAATGTAAACTTTTTCATGTTGAAAAAGGAAAAATATATTAATTTTTCGGTGGTGATTTTATGTTTCTTCATTTAGGTGGAGATATTGAGGTTAATAAAAAACATATTATTGCAATTTTTGATTTGGATAACACATCAACATCAAAAATAACAAAGGAATATTTAAAAAATGCCACGCTTAAAAATAAAGTAATAAATGTAAGTGAAGAGGATTTACCAAGATCTTATGTTTTGACCGAAGATAAAGGAACAGAAAAGTTATATATATCTCCTATTTCTTCGCAAACTCTTGTAAAAAGAGCAAGTTTATATAATATATAAATCTGTAATAATGAAAGGAAAATAATTATGGCAGAGATTAATAATAATTATGACGAAAGTCAAATTCAAGTATTGGAAGGGTTGGAAGCTGTAAGAAAAAGACCCGGTATGTATATTGGATCAACATCAATAAGAGGTCTTCATCATCTTGTTTATGAAATTGTGGATAACAGTATTGACGAAGCCCTTGCCGGATATTGTACTCAGATTGATGTAGCTCTCAATAAAGATGGTTCGGTAACTGTAAAAGATAACGGTAGAGGTATGCCGACCGGTATTCATCCTAAAATGGGATTTTCTACTCTTGATGTAATTTTTACGGTTCTTCATGCAGGTGGAAAATTCGGAGGAGGAGGATATAAGGTTTCCGGTGGTCTTCACGGTGTTGGTGCATCGGTTGTTAATGCTCTTTCAACAAAGCTTGAAGTAAAAGTTTGGGACGGAGAAAATATTCATTTCAGAAAATTTGAAAAGGGTGTTCCCATAGGTGAGGTTGAAATAATAGGAAAGACAAATGAAACCGGAACAGAGGTAACCTTCTGGGCAGACGGAGAAATTTTTGAAGAAACCGTTTATGATTATGGTGTACTTTTAAAAAGATTAAGAGAACAAGCCTTTTTGAATGGTGGAATAAGAATAATTTTTTCAGATTTAAGAGGAGAAGAAGAAGTTTCTGAAACACTTCAATATGATGGTGGTATTAAAAACTTTGTATCTTATCTTTTTAATGATAAAAAATCAAGAAAAGATTCGTTAGAAACAATTCACGAAGAAGTAATTTATGTAAGTGGTGAAAGAAACGGATCAATGGCAGAGGTCGCATTATCGTGGTCAACTGCTTATGACGAAACAATAGAATCATTTGCAAACAACATTTCAACAACCGAGGGCGGTACTCATGAAACAGGTTTTAAATCTGCTTTAACAAAAGTGCTTGTTGATTATGCAAGAAAATATAAGCTTATGAAAGATGATGAAGAGCTTACCGGTGAAGATGCAAGAGAAGGTTTAATTGCTGTAATTTCGGTAAAGCTTGAAGAACCTCAGTTTGAAGGTCAGACAAAAACAAAGCTTGGCAACTCCGAAATGAGAGGTCTTGTTGAAAATATGGTTAAAGAAAAGCTTACAGATTTTCTTGAAGAAAATCCAAAAGTGGGAAAAGCCATAATAGAAAAAGCTCTCATGGCGTCAAGAGCAAGAATTGCTGCAAGAAAAGCAAGAGAAGCCACAAGAAAAACACCTCTCGGTTCAAGCACCCTTCCGGGAAAGCTTACGGACTGTATTGTAAAAGACCCGACAAAGACTGAAATATACATAGTCGAAGGAGATTCGGCAGGCGGCTCTGCAAAGAACGGAAGAGATTCAAAATATCAGGCTATTCTTCCTCTTTGGGGAAAAATGCTGAATGTTGAAAAGGCAAGAGCAGACAAGGTTTACGGAAATGATAAGCTAACTCCTGTTATTCAGGCACTCGGAACAGGTATAGCTGCAGAATTTAATATTGAAAAATTAAGATATGACAAAGTAATAATTATGGCCGATGCCGATGTTGACGGTGCTCATATTCAAACCCTTCTTCTCACATTTTTCTTCAGATTTATGAGACCACTTGTGGAAACAGGTCATATTTATCTTGCAAAACCACCTCTCTATAAGCTCACAAGAGGAAAAAAAGCACACGTAGCATTCAGTGATGAAGAAAGAGACCGCATCAGTGAAGAATTAAAAGACGGTGATCCAAATGCAAAGGTAGACATCAGCCGTTATAAAGGTCTTGGTGAAATGGACCCCGAGGAACTTTGGGAAACTACAATGGATCCTAAAAACAGAATTCTTCTTAAAGTTACACTTGAAGATGCCGAAAAAGCAGATCAGATTTTTTCAATTCTTATGGGAGACGAAGTTGAACCCAGAAGAGAGTTTATTGAGGAAAATGCTCAGTATGTTACAAACCTGGATGTTTAAGGCAGAAAGGAAAAATAAAAATGGCTAAAAATAAAAAATATGAAGATTCTCATTTTGAAGAATATTTTGATACACAAAAAATTGTGGATGTAGATATTGAACAAAGAATGAGAGAAGCATTCATTGATTATGCAATGAGTGTAATTGTAAGCCGTGCTTTGCCTGATGTAAGAGACGGTCTTAAACCTGTTCACAGAAGAATTCTTTATTCAATGTATGAAGAGCATCTCACAGTGGACAAACCATTCTTTAAATCTGCAACAACAGTTGGTAATGTTATAGGTAGATATCATCCTCACGGTGATGCATCGGTTTATGATGCAATGGTTAGACTTGCACAGGATTTTTCAATGAGATATCCTCTCATCGACGGTCACGGAAACTTTGGTTCGGTGGATGGCGATCCCCCGGCTGCATACCGTTATACAGAAGCAAGAATGAGTAAGCTTTCAAATGTTTTGCTTGAAAACATAGAAAAAAATACTGTTGATTTTGCACCTAACTTTGATGAAAAAAGGAAAGAACCTCTTGTTCTTCCCACAAGAATACCAACACTTTTGGTAAACGGTAGTTCGGGTATTGCGGTTGGTATGGCAACAAACATTCCTCCACATAATCTCACCGAGGTTTTAGACGGAGTTATAGCACAAATTGATGACCCCGAAATAACAGTTGAAGAACTCATGGAATATGTTAAGGGTCCTGATTTTCCAACAAAAGCATCAATTATGGGTAAAAGCGGTATAAGAAGTGCTTATGCTACAGGTAAAGGTAAAATAATAATAAGAGCTAAAACTGAAATTGAAGAAAGAAAAGACGGAACTTCTTCAATTATAGTAACAGAGCTTCCTTACCAGGTTAACAAAAAAATGCTTGTTGAATCAATTGCAGACATGGTTAAGGAAAAAAGAATTGAAGGTCTTTCCGACATTGATGACCATTCTTCCGACCGTGTTGGTATAAGACTTGAAATTTTCCTTAAAAGAGATGCCAACCCTCAGGTTATTTTAAATCAGCTTTACAAATATACAAGACTTCAGGATAGTTTTTCAATTAATATGCTTGCAATAAAAGACGGCAAGCCAAAAACCATGGGACTTAAAGAAATTTTAGATCAGTTCATAAAGTTCCAGGAAGAAATTGTAACAAGAAGAACAAAATATGATCTTGAAAAAGCCGAAGCAAGAATGCACATTTTGGAAGGCTTAAGAATTGCACTTGCTAATATTGATGAAATTATAAATATAATCAGAAATTCATACGATGATGCAAAAGAAAGACTCATGGAACGCTTTGGAATGAGTGATATTCAGGCACAAAGTGTACTTGATATGAGACTTGGTCAGCTCCAAAAACTGAATGGAGAAAAAATTGAAGCAGAATATCAGGAACTTTTAGAAAAATGTAAGGAATACAGAGAGCTTCTTGAAAATCATGATAAGCTCATGGAACAAATCAAAACAGAGCTTATTGAAATCCGTGATAAATATGGTGATGAAAGACTTACAAAGCTTGAATCTTCGATTGAATTTATTGACGATGAAGATCTCATAGAAGAAGAACAGTGTGTTATAACAATGACTCACTTTGGATATGTTAAAAGAATTCCTGCCGACACATACAAGGTTCAGCATCGTGGAGGAAGAGGAATATCAGGTCTTTCCACAAGAGAAGAAGATTTTGTTGAAAACATTTTCACCTGCTCCAGCCATGATTTTATACTTTTCTTCACAAACAAAGGAAGAATGTATAAAATAAAAGGCTACAGAATTCCTGAATCAGGCAGACAGGCAAAGGGAACAGCAATCGTTAATCTTCTTTCACTTGAAGAAGGAGAAAAGGTAACTGCAACAATTCCTGTCAGTGAATTTAGTGATGAAAAATATCTTTCAATGATAACAAAACAAGGCTTTGTAAAGAAAACCCGTCTTGATGAATATGACACAAACAGAAAAGGCGGCATAATTGCAATTGGTATCAGAGAAGATGATGAACTCATTAAAGTTTGTATAACAGAAGAAAATGACAATATAATTTTGGCAACAAAGAAAGGTATGTGCATCAAATTTGCACAGTCTGATGTCAGACCAATGGGAAGAGGTGCTTCCGGTGTAACGGGCATCAAACTCAGAGATGGGGATATTGTTGTTGGAGGAAGCGTTTGTGATGATGAGTGCAGCGTTCTTTCTGTTTCGGAAAATGGTTACGGTAAAAAGACAGATATTAAAGAATTTAAATGTCAGAACCGTGCAGGTAAGGGTGTAACCGGATACAACATAACCGAAAAAACCGGTGAAATTGCAGGTATGGTTATTGTTAAGGAAGGTGACGACCTCATGACAATAACATCCGATGGTGTTATCATAAGAATGAGTACCGATGAAATCAGCACATTCGGCAGAGTAACCCAAGGTGTTAGAGTTATGAAAATTGCAGAAGATGTTAAGGTTGTTGCTATTGCTACAACCGAAAAAGAGGAAGAAACAGAAAATAATGAAAATGCTTCTTCGGAAAGCACATCGTCTGAAACAGAAACTTCAACGGAAATTCAGAGTGAAGAATAATTTAATAGTTTAAATGAAAAAGAGAATTTGTTTATAAATTAAGCAAGTTCTCTTTTTTTCAGTTTGAAGAATAGTTTATTATAAGAGAAGCGTAGGAAATGTAGTTATATATTCCGCCAAGAATGATACAACTAACCGGAATGGATAAATCCATTTCATACAATCGGTTAATCTTAAATAGTCAGTAAATTGGGGTTTATCGGAGTGTTTAACACAAGAACATCGTAGGGGACGGCGTCCTTGACGTCCCGTGTCAATTACATCGAGAACAAATCTTAAATAATACTGAAACGTTGAAAACAGTGTCATTGTGTATTGAAGATTGAACTTGAAATAACGGGACGTCAAGGACGCCGTCCCCTACAACGCATTAGCATAATTTGATTTTCAAACTCCCCGATAAACTCCAATTTTAAATTTAAAAAAATATTTGATTTTATTGTGATTTAGTGATATAATAATATTGCGACTCAGCATGAATATTTTTTCAAAATTAAGGGATTGTATTTGTTAAAAATGCAAGCTCTATTTCCCTTTATTTTGAAAAATATAAAGATCTGAGTCGCGTCAGATGAGTTTTGCATTTTTAGTGCGTAGACTTATCTGCGCACTTTTTTTTATACATTAATATAAATAATAATTGATTTTATTTATTTTTAATGTTATAATAATGATGCGACAAAATTTAAATATGATTTCTGAAAATGGAGAGACTGTATATTGTAAAAAATGCAGGCTCTGTCTCTTCATATTCAGAAAAGATAAATTTTGTCGCAGAAATTTACTTGGAGCTTTGCATTTTTAGTGCGTAGCTTCGGTTGCGCACTTTTTTTATACATCTAAATAAATAATAATTGATTTTATTTATTTTTAGTGTTATAATATTAATGCGACCCATTATAAATATTTATTTTTTTACAATAATAGGTTTGTATTTGTTAAAAATACAAGCTCTATTTCCTATTATTGTAGAAAAATATGATTGGGTCGCAAACACAATCGGAGTCTTGTATTTTTAGTGCGTAGCTTCGGTTGCGCACTTTTTTTATTGGGGAGATTATTATGAATATATCATTTTGCGGTCATTTTCACATTTATGATGAAAGTATAATTTATGATTATTTGAAGGAAGAAATAGAAAAAGTAATTGTTAACGGTGATGAAAACTTTTATTTTAATATGTTCAGCGACTTTGACTTTATTGCTTATTGTATTATAGATAAATTAAAAAATACAAAATATCCGAATATTAAAATCATTATTATTACAGATCATGTGGATAATGAAAGATTAAAATACAGAGATTATGATAATTATAATGTTTTATTATTAGAAAATGATGAAATAAACAGAAGAAGACTTAAGGTAATGAAAAATATTACAGACAATTCTGATTATGTGATTTGTTTTGTCTCAAATGTAATCTGTGTATCATATAAGATTTATAATTACATAAAAAAGAAAAATATTAAATATACAAATTTGAATAAACATTTTTATCATATGTTTAAAGAATAAAAAATAACTGTCTCATTTTCGAGACAGTTATTTTTATAAAAACTATTAAATTACATTTTTTCAAGGAATTTATACTGTGCCTGATAGAGTTCATAATATTTTCCTTGTTTTTGAAGAAGTTCTTCATGAGTGCCGCTTTCGGCAATTTGCTGATTTGCAATATACATTATGCGTGAACTGTTTTTAATTGTGGAAAGACGGTGAGCAATGATGAATGAAGTTCTTCCCTGCAGCAGTCTTTCCAAACCTTTTTGAAGTGCCATTTCTGTTTCGGTGTCAATGCTTGAGGTTGCTTCATCAAGAATTAAAATTGCAGGGTCTGCTATCAGAGTTCTTGCAAAAGCAATAAGTTGTTTTTGACCTGCCGAAAGTGAAGAACCGCCCTCTGTTACTTCAGTGTTATATCCGTCCGGAAAACTCATTATAAAATCATGGGCACACACAGCTTTTGATGCTTCAATAATTTCTTCATCGGTTGCATCAAGTTTTGAATAACGGATGTTATCCATAATTGTTCCGGAAAACAGAAAACTGTCCTGAAGCATGATACCCATTTGACTTCTGAGTGATGAAAGTGTAGCATGTCTGATATCATTACCGTCAATTGTTACTTTTCCACCCTGAATATCATAGAATCTTGCCAAAATATTAATTACTGTGGATTTTCCGGCACCGGTTGGTCCGACAAGTGCAATACTTTCACCTGCTTTAACATCAAAACTTACATTTTTAAGAATAATAGGTGAATTTTCTTCATAAGAGAAGGTAACATCATCAAATTTAACATTTCCCTGAATCTTTGGAAGATCTTTTGCATCTTCAAGATTTTCAATAACAAGTGGTTCATCAAGCATTTGGAATATTCTTTCAATGTATGCTCCTACATTTACAATTTCATTATAGAAATTTGTGAGCTGAATGATTGGATCCCAAAATCTTGAAACATAAGATGCAAAAGCTATGAGCATACCAACCTGAATTGCTCCGCTGTCTACTCTTCCAACACCATAATAATAAACCAGACATAATGTAGCAACAGAAATTATATTAACAATTCTTGCAGTTGCAACACCTATATATTGGGATTTCATGAAATGTTTTTTTGATTCACCGCACAAGCCGTCGAAAATTTTTGCATTTTCTTCTTCTCTGGCAAAAGACTGTGTTATTTTCATTCCCGATATACTTTCCTGAATGTATGCATTGAGATTACTTTGTTTTGCACTGTATTTTTGCCATGCTTTTCGGTGTCTCTTTTTAATAAAAAGAAGTATACATGCAAAAATCGGTATTCCGCAAAGACAAACAAGAGTGAATTTTGCATCCATTGCAAACATAAATCCGACAATAACAAACATAGTAAAAATGTTTGTTATCATGTTAAACAAACCGTTTGATAAAAGGTTTGATATTGCGTTTACATAGTTTACAACTCTTACAAGAATTTTACCGTGCGGTCTTGAATCAAAGAAAGAAAATGGCAATTTTTGAATGTGTTTAAACAAATCAGAACGAACATTTTGAATTATGTTCATTGCCATTTTGTGAGAAACAATTGCTTTGATTCTCTGAAACAACCAAATGATAAGATTTGATACAAGCAATACTACCCCTAATATGATTATTAAATTATAATCTTTATTAGGTAAACATTTATCAATTACAATACTCAAAAAATATGGTGGTAACAAACCTAAAAAAGCGATTACAAGCATTGTTATAACACAAATAACAATTGATTTAATGTGAGGTTTTATATATTTTTTGAGCATACCAAAATATGAAAAATCAACTTTTACATTTAATTCTTCATCTTTGTCATATCTGTTAACTGCCATTATTTTTCACCTCCTGCATTAGTGAGGTCCACAAAAGCGGGATGTTGAATGTGATATTTCGGAGCTTTGGTAAAGTCACCAAACTGATGTTCAAACACACCTTTATAGTAGCCATCAAGTGCCATTAGCTCGTCATGTGTTCCCCATTCAACAAGGTTGCCCTGATTTAAAACAAGAATTAAATCTGCATTTTTAACCGATGAAATTCTGTGAGCAATTATGATTTTGGTCTGTTTAGCAAGTTTTAAATTTTCCTGAATTGAAAATTCTGTTTCCATATCAAGTGCAGATGTGGTATCATCAAGCACAAGAATTGAAGGATTTTTAAGAAGTGCTCTTGCAAGAGAGATACGTTGTCTCTGTCCGCCGGAAAGTCCAACGCCTCTCTCTCCTACCATAGTATCATATCCGTCTTCAAGTTTGGATATGAAATCATGAGCGTCTGCAAGTTTTGCAACTCTTATAACATCTTCATAGGTTGCATTTGGTGCACCGTAGGCAATGTTATTTTTAATTGTGTCCGAAAACAAAAATACATCCTGCATTGCACTTGCAATATTTTGATGAACAGTTTTCAGGTCAATGTTTTTGAGATTTACATCATCAAGATAAATTGTTCCGTAGGTTGGGTCATAAAATCTTGCAAGAAGATTAATGAGACTTGATTTTCCCGAACCTGTTGGACCGATGATTGCTATTGTATCACCGGGATTTGCACTGAAGTTGATATTTTTTAAAACTCTGTCTCCTTCATATGCAAAAGTAACATTTTTAAACTGAATTTTTCCTGTGAGACCTGTGTCTCTTTTTTGAACATTATTATTTTTAACCAAAGGCTCTTCTTCTTCAAGATGTCTTATTTTAAGTGAGCTTGCATTAAACTGCTGGAACTGATTGATAAAATCACCTACAGCCATCATTGGAGAAGTTATGCACCAAAGACAACCATTAAACACAGTAAAATCTGCAATGCTTATTTTTTGATTGATAACAAGTATGCCGCCGACAAAAATAAAAATGAAATTTGTCATGTGAACAAAAAATATCATTGGAGGTGCATATTTTGCCCATGTGTAAACATAACTCATGTGAGCATTTGAATATTTTTTATTTTTCTTTTCAAATTTTTCAATTTCAAATTCTTCTCTTGCATATGCCTTTACAACTCTGTTACCCGAAATATTTTCGGCAACAACGGTATTTAATTCGGCATTGCTTTCTCTTATGTCAACAAAGGTTCTTTTAACATATTTTGAAAGAAAATATGCCAATACAGCAATAAAAGGTGCCATAGACAAAAGTAATAATGTTAAAAGTGCATTTGTTCCAAACATTACCACAAATCCTACGCAAATGAAAAACAGTGAGTCAATGAGATTTGGTATTGTAGATGCAATAACAATTCTCACCGTATCTGCATCCATTGTTAGTCTGCTCATGATATCACCCTTTCGGGTTTTATCAAAATATGAGCAATCGAGGGACTGAAGTTTACCATACAAATTCGTTCGAATGTTTTTTATGGTGTTTTGGGACATGTTTTCCAAAAGCATTGCTCTCGTGTAGACCAGAATTTCTTTGAAAATTACTCCGCCTAACATTAAGCCTATGTAAAAAAATAAGTCACTTTGATTTTTGTTGGGATTTTCATTTGTTATGTATCCAACAATTTCTCCAGTGACAATAGGTATCACAAATGCCGTCACTATAAATAATGCCGTCACAATGAGTACCGAAAACATGCTTATTTTATATTTTTTTACATATCCCCATAACCATTTTAAAGCGTTCATAAAAACACCCCACATATTATTTTTTTGGTTAAGTGAATCATTTATTTTGTAGTATTATAGCACCATTACAAAATAAATTAAACCCCTTTTTAAAAATAATATATACAAAAAATGAACACTAAAATTAGTAAAACTGCACAAAAAATAAAAATTACAAATAATCATTAAATATTTATCATAAAAATGCTTGTTTATAGTAATATTTTTGAAGAATATATTAATTATATCTGTTAAAAAATATCGGTAATGATAATTTTATTAATTGTTGTACCTTTTGCATTAAAATATAAAATTTTTTTGTTAAATTTTTCACCACAAAAATGTTCCATGTGGAACATTTTTGTGGTATAATAAAATTCGTACAGGATAACGGAGAAATTTTTC
Source organism: Clostridia bacterium (assembly GCA_017416845.1). Lineage (GTDB taxonomy): Bacteria > Bacillota > Clostridia > UMGS1810 > UMGS1810 > RGIG1828. The sequence continues at coordinate 30,519 of JAFQBA010000017.1, read as the reverse complement.
TTCTATATATATAACATGTGAAAGGAGAATGTTATATGGGTAAGTGTATATCAATAGCCAATCAAAAAGGCGGCGTAGGCAAAACAACAACTGCTGTAAATCTGGCATCTTGCCTGGGTTCATCAAAGAAGAAAGTTTTGCTTCTGGATATGGATCCTCAGGGAAACGCAACAAGTGGTGTCGGCGTTGATAAAGAAGAAGTTAAATACAGTGTATATGATGTTTTAATAAATAATATACCAATGTCCGATACAATTTTAAAAACAGATTTTGAAAATCTTTGGGTATGTCCCTCTGCAATAGATGTTGCCGGAGCCGAAGTCGAAATGGTTGATATTGAAAAAAGAGAATTTCTCATGAAAAATGCTCTTGAAACAGTAAAAAATAATTATGATTTTATAATTATTGACTGTCCTCCGTCACTCGGACTTCTTACGCTCAATGCTTTTGTTGCTTCAGACAGTATAATAATGCCTATTCAAAGTGAATATTATGCCTTGGAAGGTCTCAGTCAGCTTACTGCAACAATAAGAACCGTAAAAAAACAGTTAAATCCTGATATTGAAATTGAGGGTGTTCTTCTTACAATGTATGATGTAAGAACTAATCTTTCAATGCTTGTTGCGGAAGAGGTTAAAAAGTACTATAATGATAAACTGTATAAAACAGTAATTCCCCGTAATGTAAGACTTAGTGAAGCTCCAAGCTATGGACAACCCATAAATTATTATGATAAATCCTCAAAAGGGGCTCAGTGTTATTTAAAGCTGGCTAAAGAAGTTATAAAAAAGAATAAAAAGAAATAAAAATTTAAGTAATATTTCAAAATTAAAGAGGTGAATATATTGATAAAGAAAAAAGGTCTGGGAAAAGGCTTGGGAGCACTTTTGACAGATGAAAATTCTTCAATTGAATCGGATTCCATAAAAGAAATCAAATTGATTGATATTGAACCAAACAGCAGTCAACCAAGAAAAGCCTTTGATGATGAAAAACTTTCGGAGCTTGCTGATTCTATTAAAATTAACGGAGTTATCTCCCCTATTTTGGTTCATGAATCTGAAAACGGTTATTATAAAATAATAGCCGGTGAACGCAGATGGAGAGCATCAAAACTTGCAGGATTAAAAACAATACCTGCAATAGTAAAAAAAGCTGAAGAGTTAAAGGTATATGAACTCGCTCTCATAGAAAATCTTCAAAGACAGGATTTAAATCCTATTGAAGAAGCTCTCGGATATCGCAAATTAATGGTTGAATATGGTCTCACACAAGAACAGGTAAGTGAAAAGGTGAGCAAAAGCAGAAGCTCAGTTGCAAATGCATTAAGACTCCTCAATTTGCCCGACAGTGTACTTGAGTTTATTGAAGAGGGTAAAATATCTGTAGGTCATGCAAAAGTTTTACTTTCTCTCTCAGATAAAGATAAAATAGAAAATCTTGCAAATCTTGTTTTTAAGGATGGTCTTAGTGTAAGAGAACTTGAGGTTGCAATCAAAAATATTGATAAACCGGTTAAAATTAAGAAAGAAACAGATTTGAATTTAAAGCTTGCTTTTGAAACCGTAGAAAAAAGTGTTAGTTCTGTTCTCGGAACAAAAGTAAAAATAATTGATAAAAATAATAAAGGAAAAATTCAAATCGAATATTATTCTGCAAAAGATTTGGAGAGAATAGTAAAAATTATCAAAAATTGCGAAAAAAACGACCTTTAAAATTGAGCTGTGCTGAACAAATCAAAACAGCGTAATATGATTTTACATCGAAATGTGTTCGGCTCTTAAAATTCAATTTTAGCAAAATTCTGTGTTCCACGTGGAACAAAACACAAAGGAGATGAAAAAAATGAAGCAAAACACAAAATTTCTGTGGATGTATATCTGTATTTTATTTTCCTTTGCAGTTATACTGATAATATTTGCAGGATTAAGCAGTAACAATGAAACTGAACAGGAAAAAAGTATGGAGAGAGATATCACTGTACTTTCCAAAAAGAATTATGAATTAAATAATCAAAATGCAGAATTGCAAAAGCAACTTTCACAAAAGCAAGCTGACATCGATGCACTTAATCAGGAAAAAGAAACTTTTGTTGCTGAAAATAAAGTGTATGATTTGAATGAATCACTCCTTGTTCAGGCTATAGCAGAGCATGAAAATGGAAACTATACTAAATGTAAAGAATTTATAAATCAGATTGATTCAAGCACATTGACACAAAGTCAAATGTATGTATACGAAAGATTAACACAAAATTAATAATAATACACATAAAGAAAGGATCTTTAAAATGTTAGATTTAAAACTCATAAGAACAGAAACAGATAAAGTAAAAAAAGCACTTGCAAGAAGAAAAGAAGTAGTAGATATTGATTTATTACTTGAACTTGATACAAAAAGAAGAGAAATGCTTTTTGAGGTTGAACAATTAAAAAATAAACAAAATGATGTAAGTAAGCAGATTCCCGCTCTTAAAAAAGAAGGTAAGGACGTTGCTCCTATTTTCGAAGAAATGAAGAAGCTTTCTGCCGAAATCAAGGAATATGATGAAAAAGTAAGAGAATTGGACGAAAAAATCAATACAATCATGCTTACAATACCCAATATTCCCAATGATGAAGTTCCTGATGGTGATACAGATGAGGACAATGTAGAAATAAGAAAATTTTCTGAACCCACAAAATTTGATTTTGAACCCAAGGCTCACTGGGATGTAGGTGCGGATCTTGATATTTTGGATGCTCCCACTGCAGGTAAAGTTACCGGTACAAGATTCACATTTTACAAAGGTCTCGGTGCAAGACTTGAAAGAGCAGTAATAAACTTCTATCTTGACACACATACAACTGATAGTGGTTATACCGAAATCTTTCCACCATATATGGTACACAGAAGAAGCATGGTAGGAACAGGTCAGCTTCCGAAATTTGAGGAAGATGCATTTAAAGTTGTAGGTACAGATTACTTCCTTATTCCCACAGCAGAGGTTCCTGTAACAAATATGTACAGAGACGAGATTCTTGACGGATCAAAGCTTCCAATCAAGCACGTGGCATATTCAGCTTGTTTCAGAGCAGAAGCCGGATCTGCCGGAAAAGATACAAGAGGTCTTATTCGTCAGCACCAGTTTAACAAAGTTGAGCTTGTTAAATTTGCAAAACCGGAGGAATCTTATGAAGAACTCGAAAAGCTTACAAGAGATGCCGAAAAGGTACTTCAGATGCTTGGTCTTCCCTACAGAGTAGTAAAAATTTGTGTTGGAGATCTTGGATTTACAGCAGCTAAAAAATATGATATTGAAGTATGGATGCCAAGCTACAACCGTTATGTTGAAATTTCCTCATGCTCTAACTTTGAAGACTTCCAGGCAAGAAGAGCAAACATAAAGTTTAAAAATTCTCCAAAAGATAAAGCTCAATTTGTTCATACTCTTAACGGAAGTGGTGTTGCAATCGGAAGAACAGTTGCAGCAATCCTTGAAAACTTCCAAAATGAAGACGGAACAGTAACCGTTCCCGATGTACTTGTTCCTTATATGGGTGGAATTAAAAAGATAGAAAAATAAAAGTGATTAATAAAAAACCGGCACCTCCGAATATGAGCGGAGGGTGTCGGTTTTTCATTTTTATGGGATTTTATCATAAATTCTCAATAATATTTCGTTAATAAAACCAAAATATTTGTATCAAAGTTAAACAAATTGTGCAAATTGACTAAATTGCGACATAATTCTTGAAAAAAACCTTAAAAAATATTAAAATGTTATATATATAATTAGAATGGGGTGTAGTTTATGAATGTCAGATATTTCCAGCAGATTACACATCAAATGAGAGATGTAATGAACAGGGATCTCGGTCTTATTACAGACGGGGGATTTGTTATAGCTTCAAATGATAATTGCATCAGCAATACCGATCTCGAATGTGTTCTCAGTTTTACAGAAGATAACATTGATACCTTCACATACAATGGCTTTACATATAAGCCAATTGTTGCGATGGGAAAAATAGATTATATTATTTTTGTCAAAGGTGACGATTCACTTGCAAGAAACTATGCAGATATTTTGCAGGTAAGCTTTTCGTCAGTAAAATCTCTTTATGATGACAAACACGACCGTCTTAATTTTATCAAAAACTTCCTTCTCGATAATATTTTGCCCGGTGATGTGCTTGCCAAAGCTGCTGAACTTCATCTTTCAATTGAAGCCCGCAGAGTAGTATTTTTGATTCAGACAGAAAAAATAACTGATTTTTCTGCTCTTGAACTTGTCGAAAATATGTTTCCCAACAAACAAAGTGATTTTATTGTAAGTGTTGATGAAAACAATATTGCTCTTGTAAAGGAACTTGATAACGAGCCTTCTCTTTCTGAACTTCAGACAATCGCCAAAAACATATGCAACAACATCAATTCCGAAATTATGACATCGGCATCGGTGGGTATAGGAACTGTTGTTTCAAATATAAAAGAAATTGCCCGTTCCTACAAAGAAGCCAGAGTTGCTCTTGAAGTCGGCAAGGTGTTTGATGATGAGAAAAAAATATTAAGTTATGAAGATCTTGGTATAGGAAGACTTATATATCAGTTGCCTACAACTCTTTGTGAGCTTTTCCTTACGGAAGTGTTCAAAAAAGGTTCAATTGAAGAGCTTGATCAGGAAATTATATTTACAATTCAGAAATTTTTTGAAAACAATCTTAATGTTTCCGAAACATCACGTCAACTTTATGTACACAGAAATACTCTTGTTTACAGACTTGATAAGATTCAGAAGATTACCGGTCTTGATCTCAGAATATTTGACCAGGCAATCATTTTCAAAGTAGCCATGATGGTAAATAAATATCTGACATCCAATACAACAAAAATATAAAAATATAAATAGGCAATAGCGAAATAGAAGTACTTTATTTCGCTATTACCTATTATTTATGATGTTTGAAATATGTCATTGGACATCTGTGGAATGTTTTCTGTCAATAGGTCATCATACAGTGTAAAATCGCTGTTTGAAGCAATTTTAACATTTGGTTTAAGGCAGTTACCATCCACATTAAAAAAGGAGTTTTATTTGTGATTACATTTGAAAACGTATCTAAAATATATGATAACGGCTATGGCGCTTTAAAAGGAGTTTCATTTCATATTGACAAGGGAGAATTTGTTTTTCTCGTAGGCTCAAGTGCTGCGGGTAAATCTACCATAATCAAGCTTATGATGAAAGAAGAAAGCGCAACAGGCGGAAATATTGTAATTAATGACATTGATGTTAATGCACTTAAACATCGTGAAATACCTTATTTCAGAAGAACTCTCGGAGTGGTATTTCAGGATTTCCGACTTCTTCCAAACAAGAATGTTCAGGAAAATGTGGCATATGCCATGGAGATTGTTGGTGCTTCAAATAAAGAAATAAGAAAAAATGTTCCCGTTGTTCTCAGCCAGGTTGGATTATCAAGCAAAGCCAAGATGTATCCCAACCAGCTTTCCGGTGGAGAACAGCAAAGGGTTGCCATTGCAAGAGCAATTGTAAATAATCCTGTTGTTCTTGTGGCAGATGAGCCTACAGGAAACCTTGATCCTGAAACAGCACTTGAAATTATGACAATTATGGAAGAAATCAACAAAAGAGGTACGACTGTTGTTATGGCAACTCATGCCGAGAGAATTGTTAACGATATGAAAAAAAGGGTTATAGTTGTGGAACACGGCATAATAACCCGTGACGAAAATGAAGGTGGATACGGATATGTTCAGAGCAATTAAAAGATCATTTACCGAGGCAATTCGCGGCATGATCAAAAACGGACTCATGACCGTTACATCGCTGTTTGTTGTCAGTGCGTGTATATTTGTTTTCGGTGTTTTCCTCATGCTCATTTTAAATATCAATTTCATGACGGATGAAATGGCAGACAGCTATGAGGTTAATGTTTATATCGAGCGTTCGGTACAGATTGAAGATGATACTGTCAGTGTATTTATAAACCGTGATACAGCAGCTGATGAAGAAACATATCAGGCAACGGTAAACAGCATCCAGACACAAATTATAGGTGTGGAAAATGTAGATGTATCTAACATAGTATTTGTATCGGAGGCTGATGTTATTGCCGGATTTAAGAATTCTCTTGGTGAATCGGCAATTTCCACATATACAGAAATACAGCCCGGATTTGTGGGTGATTGCTTTAGAATTAAACTCAATGACTACGTAAAAGCGGAAGAAACTTTTGAAATAATCGGTGCTATAGAAAATGTCGCATCTGTTATGAAAGCAGACGAGGTTTATCAGAGACTTGCACTGCTTGGAAATGTTTCAACAGATTTCAATGATACAAAGTATCAGGAAGTAAAGGAAAAGCTAAAAAATGATATCCTTGCAATTGACAATATTTCTCCCGAAAGTCTTGAATTTGTAAAGGGTGAAGATATTGTAAAGGAATTTAAAAAAGATCTTACAGATGATGAACTTAAGATATTTGAAGGTTTGCCCGATGATTTTATGCATGATGCATACAATGTAAGACTTAAAGACTTGTCTCGTGCCGATGAAACTATAGAACAGCTTAAAGCTCTTGAAAACGTAGATACCGTTGAAAATACCAGAGAACTTGTGGAAATAATAGAAAATCTCAAGAATTCTGTTCAGACCGTTTCCATATGGGTAATAGTGGTATTTGCGATTGTAAGCTTATTTATTATTTCCAATACCATTAAGCTGACAGTTCATAACAGACGCAAGGAAATAAACATAATGAAGTATGTGGGTGCAACAGATTCATATATCAGAGGACCTTTTATTATGGAAGGTATTATGGTAGGGCTTGTATCTGCGGTTTTGGCGTTCTTTATATCGATGTGGTCATATCAGGGATTGGTATCGGCAATAATAGCTAACGGAAGCTCGATGGCATTTGCTTTTGATATTATGGATTTCTCTCTTATGTGGAAAGATCTTGCTATTGCGTATGTTTGTGTAGGTGTACTTATCGGAGCATTCGGAAGCTTTATCTCAGTCAGAAGATATCTCCACGTGTAAGAAAGGAGCAGATTGAGTTATGAAAAACAAAATTTTTATCAGAGTTTTAGCAATTGTTGCTCTGGTTGCTTTTTTGGGAGTGTCTGTATTTGCCGCAATTTCGGGAAATGCCGCCTCTGTTGATCAGGCAAAGCGCCAACAGCAGGAGGCGCTGGAGAAAAAAAAGCAGGCTGAGAAATCTCAGGAAGAGCAGATTGCAAGAAGAGAAGAACTTGACGTTCAGATAATGGGCGTACAAGAAGAAATTGACAAATATCAGAAAGAAATAGATAACAAGGTTGTTGCAATAGATGCTACTCAGAAAAAAATAGATGAACTGACCGTAGAACTTCAGGAACAAAATGCATCATATGCTGCCAGAGCGGAAGCTCTTATAAAAAAAGGCGGTGTAACATACACAGAAATTCTTCTCAAATCCAAATCTATTGATGATATGGTTACAAGAATGTCTATCATTAAGCATATAGTACGATATGACAGTCAGAAGCTTGACGAAATTGAAAAGTCTATGGTTGAGGTGGACGAGCTGAAGAATGAGCTTGTTGATCAAAAAGCCGAGGTTGTTGAACTCAAAGAGGAACAAGATGCAAAAAAAGCCGAACTTGATACCTTGCGTGCAGAAAGTCAGCAAATTATAGATGACCTTCAGGCAGATATAGAAGCATTTGAAAGAGAATATGAACTTGCAAAACAGGCTGAAGCTAATGCAAAGGCACATGCTGAACAGCTCAGACAGCAGTATGACAGTTCTTCATCCGGTGTTACTCTTCCTTCGAATTATACTGCCGGTCAGTTCGTATGGCCATCAGACACCACAAGACTTGTTACTTCACCATATGGCTACAGAATCCATCCGGTTATGGGAACATCCAGATTCCATGCAGGTATAGACATCGGTGCCGCATACGGAACAAACATTCTTGCATCTGATGCAGGGGTTGTGCTGGTATCCGGGTATAACAGCGGCGGTTACGGAAACTATGTTGTTATAAATCACGGTGGAGGATATACTACATTATATGCACATTGCAGCAGTCTTCTTGTAAGCTCCGGTCAGGCCGTAGCAAGGGGACAGGTAATTGCCAAGTGCGGATCTACAGGTATGTCTACAGGACCTCACATTCATTATGAAGTACAGTATAATGGAAAAACCACAAATCCGATGCAATATTTTAATTAATAATTATGTTGATGTGGTCATAAACTTTTATCGGAGTTGATGTTTATGCAAAGAAAAACAATTATAATAACAGCCGCTGTAACTGCGGCTGTTATGCTTATTCTGACAACTTTATTCTACATTACACCCATTGGAAAATATTTGTATTTTTCTTTGGTTGATACGTTCGGAGACTCATCTTATCTGAAATTTTATCAGGTTGAACAAATCATTGACGACAATTATATGGGAGATGCTGACAAAACCAAAATGACAGATTACGGTCTTGTAGGATATGTTGCAGGCGTTGGTGATGCCTATACCAATTATTTGTCGGTTTCCGATCTTAATTACATGATGTCTGAAATGGAGGGTACTTACAGCGGTATCGGAGTTGAAGTGGGTCAAAAAGACGAAAAAATTCATGTATCATCAGTGAAAAAGGGTTCTCCTGCTGAAAAAGCAGGAATTTTAAAGGGAGATTTTATCCTGAAGGTTAACACAGAGGATTATGATGCCGAAACACTCAACGAAGCAATATCGGTAATAAAGTCAACTCCCGAAGGTGAGAGCGTATTACTGACTTTAGAAAGAGATAAACAAATAATTGAAATTACCGTAATCCCCGAAGAGATTGATCTGGAAAACGTAGAATATGAAATGATTAATTCCGAATTTGGCTATATCAGAATCAAATCATTCGGTACAGAAGTCGGAAAGAAGTTTAAAGAGGCGGCAGACAGCTTGAAGGATCAGGGTATGAAGGGACTTATTATAGATTTGAGGGCAAATCCCGGAGGTTTGCTTGACTCTGTAGTGGAAGCTGTTGATTATATAGTACCCGAAGGCACAATTACCACAGTAAAGTATAAAAATAAGGCAGACGAAAAATATACCTCTGACGAAAAAGAGCTTGACATGCCAATTTGTGTATTAATAGATGAGGGGAGTGCAAGCGCCTCCGAAATAATGGCAGGAGCACTGAGGGATTATGAAAAAGCTATTCTCGTAGGAAAAAACACATTCGGAAAGGGTGTGGTTCAGGGGATTTTTGAACTTGGTGACGGAAGTGCAGTGAGAGTTACCATTGCAAAATACTATACACCTTCCGGAGAATGCATAGATAAAATCGGCATAGCACCTGATGTGGAAGTGGGATTACCCGATGGAAAGGCTATGGGTAATTTTGATACAGATTTTGAAGATGATACGCAATTTGAAAAAGCTATGGAAATATTGACAAATCAGATTGCATCATAGCCGTACGAAACGGAGATATTACCATGAAAAGTAAAAAAGGAAGTTTTTCGCTGATGAAGCGAATGAACATCAATCTGATAATTAACCTTATAAGAAAGAGCGGTTCAATTTCACGCATTGATATTGCAAAGAAAACCGGTCTTACAGCGGCAACGGTAACAAATTTAACATCGGAACTTCTGGAATTTGGCATAATTAAGGAATATTCAATGGGGGCATCTACCGGTGGAAGAAAACCGGTGCTTCTGAAAATGAATTCCAAGAGATTTTATCTTGCATCTGCATATATAAGTCCTATGAATGTAGAGGTTGCGGTGTCTGACTGCGGTGCGGAGTTTGTGTTCTACAGACACGAAAAACCATTTTCGGATGAATTCACACCTGAAAACTGTATTGATTTTATAGCAAAATCACTGGAAAAATTTGTAAGCCAATCGGGATGCACCATTGCCGGTCTTGGTGTAGGTCTTCACGGAATAGTAAATTCCGAAGAAGGAATAATTGTAAATGCTCCCAATCTCGGTTGGAAAAATGTAGCTATCAAAAGGATTATAGAAGAAAAAACAAAGCTCCCGGTGTATGTAGACAATGATGTAAGACTCATGGCTATGGCTGAAACCTGGTTTGGTGCAGATCAGAATATTGGTGATTTTGCATTTTTGTATGTGGGAAGAGGTGTTGGAGGAGCAGTGCTTTCTTCGGGTGAACTCATGAGAGGCAAAAGAGAAAGTGCGGCAGAAATCGGCCACACTGTTATTGATATGAACGGACCTCTTTGTGAATGCGGAAAAAGAGGATGCCTTCAGGCTCATGTCAGTGAATCTGCAATGCAAAAAAGACTTGAAAAATATTCGGTAACGGAGTCTGTTCTCAACCATGAATCAGACTGCAATGCCATTGTGGATGCATATCTAAATAACGGTGATGAGCTTGCAAAAAAAATAATAGATGACGAAATCAGATTTCTTTCTGTGGGTGTGTCAAATCTTATCAGCACATTTGATCCGTGTTGTGTTGTAATATCATCATCCATAAAGAATTTTGATATAGCAGTTATGGAAAAGCTTTCACAGACAGTAAATGAAAATGATATAGGAAGATTGGAAAATAACTGTGTTGTAAGGTATTCGACCGTTGGTGAAAGGGCTGTTCTCAAAGGAGCAGTAGCTGCAGTTCTTTCGGAAATATATAACAACCCTGCAGAATTTAATGCAACATAAGCCTCGATTTTACGGTTTTTATATATTCTGATGGTGACTGACCCGTGTGTTTTTTAAACATTCTTGAAAAATAGTGTATGGAAGCAAAGCCAAGCTTTTCGGAAATTTCTGTATGAGAATAATTTCCCGAACGAAGCAAGGACTTTGCTTCCCGTATTTTAAGGCTGTTTATATACCCGAGAACAGTTATTCCGAATTCCTGTCTGAAATCGCGGCACAGGGATGTTTTGTTCACGGCAAACAGGAAGCACAGGTTGTCAAGGGTTATTTTTGTGTTGTAATTTTCAGTTATATATTGGTATACGGCATATATGCCGGGATTTTTTTTAACAGGAATTTTTGAACCGGGTTCGGGAATCTCATGTTCTCTTATGAGAGAAATCAGAAAAGACTCAAGACCGATTTTCAGGAGCTGGTCTGCACCGAACGGATATTCTTTTCTTTTTGGCATATGGATGGTATTTGGTATGTCATATGGCGGTTCAAAAACGCTCATTCCCTCCTGAAGGATTTTTGAAAGTGTTTTTGTTTGCTCCGGAGTCAGTGTAACAGGAGTTTGTGAAAAGGGAATAAGCTCGTTGTTTTCGCACTCAAAGCCAATAATAATCACATTTGGCGCCACAGTGTCGGAAGTGGTGAGAGAATGAATCTCGTCGGGACGATGGATGATGAGCTGATTTACACAAAGCTCACCTGAAAAATTGCGGGCGTGAACTGAAAGCGTACCTTTGTCTACATATAAAAGCTCACAAAAATTGTGTGAGTCATTTTGAGTGTGGTAGTGATTTGTAAATTCAAAATAGTGGATGTAAGCTATTTTTGACACGTTAATCTGAACATTAAAGCTTTGAAGGTCAAATTTCAAATTTTTCTCCTCCCGTAATCATCATTAATTTCATAATATCATAAAAGATTATTTTTTTCAATAGTTTACACAAAGATAAACAAATTTAAGAATGTGCAAAAAAGAGTCAATATTGTGTAAATACAAACAAAAATCTTTGATATATAATCAAAATAAAGACGTATGTCAAAAATTAATTAATGGAGGATGAAAAAATGAGCAGAGTATGTATTCCCGATTATGAATATAAGGAGAGAATTCAGAAAGCTGCAAAGCTTATCAGAGAAAAAGGGCTTGACGTTATGGTTGTTATGAGCACCGAATCTGACTATGCAAACGCAAGATATTTCAGCGGATTCTGGCCCCTTTTTGAAAGAGCAGGCGTTGCAATCAGTGCAACCGGTGAGGCAGCACTTCTTGTTGGACCCGAATGTATTATTTTTGCAAAAGACGTTGGTAAAATTGACAAGGTGTTCTGTCTCAAAGAATTCAGAGAATCAGCAGACCCCTCATATCCCGAGCTTAAAGCTAACACCTTCAAAGAAGTGTTCAAGGCTATAGGTGTAACAGGCGAAAATATCAAAATCGGTCTCGGAAGCTATGTTGAATGCACACTTCCCGTATATGAAGGTCTTAAAGAAAACTTCCCCAAAGCAGAAATCGTAAAATGTAACGATATCATGGTAACTCTTAGAAAAATCAAGAGTATCAATGAGCTTGCTTGTATTCAGGAAGGTTTTAGAATTGTTGACATTGCAACAGACGAAGTTATCCGCAACCTCAAACCCGGTGTAACCGAGCTTCAGATGGTTGGTATCGCTCAGAGAGTTATATATGAAGAAGGCGCAGAATACGAAGGTCTTCCCATGTATGTGTTCAGCGAAAAATCAACAAGTCACGCTATCAGCCGTTCAGGATACAGAACAATCAACAAAGGCGACATTGTTCAGCTTAACCTTTCCGCTAAAATTGACGGTTATTCGCCTGCCATCGGTCTTCCCGTTGTTATGGGCAAGCTAGAGGGCGAAAGAAGAAAGGTTGTAGAATTCTGTAAAGAAGCTCACGACTGGACAATCTCCAAGCTCAAAGCAGGCGTTATAGCAAGTGACATCGCAAAAGAATTCTATCAGATGTATGTTGACAACGGCTACAAAGATAACTTTGTATACGGTCCCTGCCACGGTACAGGTATGATCGAAGTTGAAGCTCCCTGGATGGAAACAATTTCAGATTATCCCCTCGAAGAAAACATGACCTTCCAGGTTGACACCTTTATCATGGGTGAGGGCTTTGGTTGCAGATGGGAAATCGGTGCCGCCATCACAAAAGACGGTTGTCACAAAATGACAGATTACCTCAAGAAAGGAATCATAGAAATCGATGGCTAATATAGGTAAAAAAGTCTGGATTCTTCCCGACTGTGAGCTTCCCCCTGCAGGTGAAGGCGTTGCAAAGGGTCATGAGTCCGTAATTATAGTAAACGATACAAACGAAGATGCACACATCGATGTTAAGCTTTATTTCACCGATAAAGATGCATACGAAGAAATCAAGTGGACAGTTAAAGCCAACAGAGTAAGATGTTTTCGCACCAACAACATTGACGATATGTGTGGTTTTGAAGTTCCCCTTGAAACACAGTATGCAATGAAGCTTACTTCTGATGTTGAAATTGTTGTGCAGTATGGCAGACTCGACAACACTCAGCCGAACCTTGCTTTCTACACAGTATTAGGATATGCTCAGTGAGGTGTGAATTATGGAATATAATATGAGTTTTCCCCGCGAACTTAACCGCGTTAAGGAAGAAAGAATCCCCACGGTAATTTGTGGCGGAACAGTTGAATATCACGGTCCCCACTGCTCCTACGGTTGTGATACCTTAGTTGCAGAAGGTCTCATCAAAAAACTGGCTGAAAAGAAGGAAATTATGATTGCTCCAACAATCTACTACAGTCCTTCAAGCTATGCAGTTGCCGATGAAACAAGCGGAACCGTACATATTGATGAAGAAGTATTCGAAAGCTATCTTTTCGGCATTTTCTCAAATATGCTCGATGCCGGACTTCGCAACATTTATGTTGTGATTCACCATCAGTTTGAACAGGAAAGTCTCATGCCCATGACTCTTTCCTACATGAAGGCTGCAAAGCGTGCAACAATGCGTTACCTTGAAAGAACTCAGGGACGAGGATGGTGGGGTAGCGAAAACTACGCAAGCTACTATGAAAACCTTGGCGGAGGCGATGACCCGTTTTCATGGATCAAGGTTATTCCCACAATGAGCACAGAAGTTCAGAATGCCACAGGTTATGACCATGCAGGTGAATTTGAGTGTTCAATCCTTATGGCACTTTACCCCGATGCAGTTAAGCTTGAAAGACTCGGTGACATCAAACACTGGTTCACCGAAAGTGCTGCAAAGGCAAATGCAGAGCTTGGCAACAAAATGGTTGAAAAGTCTCTTGAATATCTTGAAAAAACAATAGTCTGATAACAAACAAAAAGTGACTGTAAATTAATTCAGCAAATTAATTTACAGTCACTTTTTGAATTATAGGGGGATTAGGGGGGATAATGTTTATTGTTTCATATTGAAATCAAATTCTTTTGGTGCAGACTTAGAAGACGTAGCTTCCTTTGGAATGTGAATAATATATTCTATGTAGTCATCATATTCGTTTTCTGTTGCTTCGGCATCGACACCGTGTTTTTTCATTATATCCACGGCATGTCGTACAGTATTTACAAATATCCTTACATCCTTAATACAGTTTTTTTCGGCAATGGGGTATGTGCCCGGCTTTTTACAGTTTTTGCTTTCGAGCATTTTATCTATAAGCTCTTCGGTTTGTGAAACATTCAGATTTTCATCGGTTATTGTTTCAAGGGCTTTTATTTGTCTGTCACAGTTTTCCAGTCTCAACAGGGCTCTTGCGTGACGTTCAGTAAGCAGATTATCCTTGATTATTTCCCGTACAACCATAGGAAGTTTAAGTAAACGCACTTTATTTGCAACAGATGACTGGTTTTTCCCAAGTTTTTTGGCAAGCTCATCCTGGGTGAATCCGTGGTTTGTGAGAAGATTTCGGTATGCTTCGGCTTCTTCCATAAAGGAGAGATTTTCTCTTTGAATGTTTTCAATCAGTGCTACTACTGCACTGTCGTTGTCATTCATGTTAACCACAATTGCCGGTATCTTTAATAATCCGGCCTCTGAACATGCCCGCAGTCTTCGCTCACCGGCAATTAACTCATAGATCGAGTCGTTTAGCTTTCTCACGGTAATCGGCTGAATAACCCCGTATTTGCGTATGGAGTCTGCAAGCTCTGTGATTGTGGTCCGGTCAAAGCGGCGTCTCGGCTGATGGGGGTTTGGCTTAATCATGTGTATGGGAATTTGAGAGACAGTTTGCGCCTTTTCTTCTGTTTTGTATTCATCCTCATAAACTATAGGGATTATTGATTTGAATTTAGACAGTAAATTCATGAAATTATTCCTCCTCATTGGTTTTCGTAATATAAGTATATCACTACAAAGAAAAAAACGGAAACTATTTCGGTCGGTTAAATGGGACACAAAAGACTATTTCCCGTCTGAAAAAATAAAATTTGATGCCGTGTTTGCTGACATTGAGTTAGATTGTGTCACAGATTGCGATAATTTTTTAAATTTGATGTTAACAAAAATTTAATTTTACAATATAATAACAATGTGCTATAATAACAGAAAAAACAATTGGAAGTGTACATATGTTAATAGATTTTCATACTCATTGTTTTCCGGATAAAATATATGAAAGGGCTATTCAGAAGTTGAAGGATCAGTCGGGAAATATCGAAAACTATTCTGATGGAAGCCTGTCGGGCTTGAAAAACTCCATGAAAGAGAATAATGTGGATGTTTCGGTAGTGCTGAATATTGCCACAAACACTCATCAGCAAAAAAGTGTTAATGATTTTGCATCTTCAATCAACAACGAAAAAGATATTTTTTCATTCGGATCTGTTTTCCCCGGAAGTGAAGATGCTTTGGATGA
Organism: Clostridia bacterium; assembly: GCA_017416845.1. Classification (GTDB taxonomy): domain Bacteria; phylum Bacillota; class Clostridia; order UMGS1810; family UMGS1810; genus RGIG1828. Next base: position 14,948 of record JAFQBA010000017.1, on the reverse strand, counting down.
ACTCGAAAGGATAAAAAGCCTTGGGATTCGTGGGGTAAAACTGCATCCGGATTATCAGGGGTTTAATGTTGATGATCCGGCGATGAAACCGATATATCGTAAAATATCGGAGCTCGGATTGATTGTAGTATTCCATGCCGGGTTTGATTACGGATTCCCTCCGCCATATAAAGCTATGCCGAAGGCAATGGCAAAAGCGGCATCGTGGATTGATTCTCCTGTTATTGCGGCTCATTGGGGCGGAATAAATTGTTGTGAAGATGTTTTAAGATACCTTTGCGGAGAAAATTTGTATTTTGACCTGTCATTCGGTTATTGCATGCTTCCAAAGGCGTATGCATCGATGATAATCGAAAAACACGGCGTTGATAAGCTTCTCTTTGGTACCGATAATCCTTGGCATAATGCTAATCTTGAAATGAGACTTTTATCATCTTTGGGCTTGTCGGAGAATGATATGAATAAGATAAAGTACATAAATGCCAAAAAGCTTCTTAAAATATGATTTTTAACAAATTTGAAACAATTGTGTTTGTAAAATGACTAATTTTGCCATGAATTCATTTATAAAGTATAGTTATTTTGCAAGAAAAGTAATTTTTGAGAGAATAAAGTGATTGACAAGCAGATATTAATGTGCTAAACTTTCCTAAGTCGAGCAGGGCTTGATTTGTCCTGTAAAAAATTTTAAATGGAGGCTATTAACATGAAGAAGATTTTCGCACTCGTTCTTGCTCTTGCTGTTTCTGCATTCTGCTTTGCTGCTTGCACAACAGAAGAAGCTAAGAAAGAAGCTCCTGCAGAAGATGTAGTTGTTGAATCTGATGCTGAATCTGATGCAGCTTCTGATGCTGTTGTAGAAGAAGTTGTTGATTCTGCAGCTGAATCTGATGTTGCTTCTGACGCTGAATAATAGTTTTTCAATATATTTATTCAGGAACAGCTGTTCTAAGTAACATACCCGCTCTTATGAGCCGGGGGAAATATTGCAAATTTGTTGAGCGGTTGCCGGTGCAGCCGCTTTTTTCCCGCCTCAAATGCGGAAAACAAATTTGTTGACATAAAAATAAAGTTGTGGTAAAATTAACACAATAAAAGCATCCCTTGATGTGATGCAAAAAAATGGAGGAATTAATAATGAAAAAATTCACAAAAATTCTTGCTCTCGTGCTTGCACTTGCAATGACAGCTTTTTGTTTTGCAGCTTGCAATGATGAGAAAAAAGAAAACAAAGCAGAAGAAAATGATAAGGGTGTAGCATCTGATGCAATTGTAGCTGATTCAAGCGACAGAGTTATCAAAATGGCTACAAACGCAGCTTTCCCTCCTTATGAATATAAAGAGGGTGAAGAATTTGTAGGTATTGACATTGAAATTGCTACTGCTATTGCTGCAGAACTTGGTGCAAAACTCGAAGTTGTAGACATGGAATTTGACAGCATCATCACTTCTGTTGACAACGGTGAAACCGATTTTGGTATGGCAGGTATGACAGTAACTGATGAAAGAAAAGAACAGGTTGACTTTACATACAGCTATGCTACAGGTGTTCAGTCCATCATCGTTCCCGAAGGTTCCGATATTACTGATATCGATGCTCTCACCGGCAAGAAGATCGGTGTTCAGCTCGGTACAACCGGTGACATTTATGCTTCCGATGAATTTGGCGCAGATAATGTTACTCAGTACGGAAAAGGCGCTGATGCAGTTATCGCACTTAAGGGTGGCGATGTAGATGCAGTTATCATTGATAACGAACCTGCAAAAGCTTTTGTAGAAGCAAACGAAGGTCTTGTTATTCTTGATACCGATTATGCTGTTGAAGATTATGCAATTGCTGTTAAGAAAGGTAACACAGAACTTCTTGATGAAATAAATGCAGCTCTTGAAAAACTTACAGCTGACGGAACAATCGATGCAATCATTGCAAAATACATCAAGGCTGAATAAATTTTATAAATAAACTATAATTAACGGCAGAGACAGGGGAATTTTTTCTTCTGTCTTTGCGGTGCGTTTAGGGATTTTATTAATTATACTCCGAGAGAAAGGTGGTAATCGAATGTCTTCAAAAAAACTGTGGGCGATTATAATATCTGTTATAATTGTCGCTTCGGTCATCGCTGGCATGTTTTACGCAATCAATGTAAGTACCAAGGCCAAGGATATTGACATTCAGGAGGCCGAAACAATAGTAAATCAGTCATTTGATGATATGGCATATACCAAAGCCATGAAAATTGTTTCAGATACAAACTACATTACCGTAAACAGCGTGGAATATGGTAGCGAAAAGAATGTTATTCTTGACTGCAGTGTTAAAAGTCTTGACATTCATTCAGTGCTTTCTCCGCAATACAACTTATTTTTATCCGCCAAGTCTGATAAAGAGACCGGAAATATGAAAAAAAGTTCTCTGGATTTCAAAAGAGAATTTGAAGAAAAAATAATTGAGCTTATATCCGCCGCTCAGCCTGTGACCAGGAATTGTGTTATTGAGATATTTGATACGCATACGGGATATGTGGTTTATGCAACCGAAGAAGTTATTGATATTGTTTTTGGCGGCTGGTCAGCGGTGAAAAATGAAATCCTTGCAGCCGAAACCTATACAAATGAAAACGGAGAGGAAGTCTCTGTTGAACATAAGAACATCAACAATGGTTTTATTCAATGTATAGACCTGAGATATGATTCGGCAAAACCCGACACTTCAAATGCTATCGGTCGTATGTGGAACAGTCTCAAAAAAGATTTTCACCGTAATTTCATAGAGCATGACAGATGGGAAATGATTATGGTGGGGCTTATGACAACACTTAAGCTCACTTTCTTCTCATTGATTATAGGTATATTTCTCGGATTTATGGTTGCATTTGTCAGATGCACATATCTGAAGCAATCAAAGAAAGGTATACTGCTCAAGTTTATGAACGGAATATGTCAGGTATATCTTACTGTGATAAGAGGTACGCCGGCAATTGTTCAGATTCTTATAATGCATTATGTAATTCTTCTGCCGATGGGTGTTGATAAATTTGTTTCGGCAGTAATATGTTTTGGTATAAACTCCGGTGCATACGTTGCGGAAATTGTCCGTGGCGGAATAATGAGCATTGATGAAGGTCAGACCGAAGCCGGAAGAAGTCTCGGTTTCGGGTATATGGCAACAATGTATCACATTGTTTTCCCTCAGGCGTTTAAAGCTGTGCTTCCTGCACTTGCCAATGAGTTTGTAGTATTGCTCAAAGAAACATCCATAGCATTTACTATCGGTGTTGCCGATTTGATGAAAGAGGTAAATACAATCCGTGCGGCAACGTATACTCCTTTTATGCCGCTTCTTGCCGCTGCGGTAATTTATCTGATATTGGTAGTTATACTTTCCAAGCTTGTAAGCCTGTTGGAGAGGAGGCTGAGAAAGAGTGAACGCTAATTATATGATTGAAATCAACGGACTGCGCAAGGAATACCTTGGCGGCAAGATTGTTGCTCTTGACAATGTTACAACGAAAATCGGGAAAGGTGAGGTTGTTGTAATAATAGGACCTTCCGGAAGCGGAAAGTCAACCCTTTTGCGTTCTCTTAACCGTCTTGAAGAACCAAATGCAGGACATATTGTATTCGACGGTGTTGATATTATGGATAAAAAGACAGATATCAATCTTATGCGTCGGAAAATGGGCATGGTTTTTCAGCAGTTTAATCTTTTCCCGCACATGACCGTACTTAAAAATATGTGTATTGCTCCCGTTAAGCTTTTGAAGATGCCAAAAGAAGATGCCGAGAAAAAAGCACTTGATTTGCTTAATCGTGTTGGACTTGGTGATCGGGCTATGGCATATCCTTCGCAGCTTTCCGGCGGTCAGAAACAGAGAGTTGCAATTGTCCGCGCTCTCATGATGAATCCTGATGTTATGCTTTTTGACGAGCCTACATCGGCTCTTGACCCCGAAATGGTCGGAGAGGTGCTTGATGTTATGAAACAGCTTGCATCGGAGGGTATGACCATGGTTGTTGTAACTCACGAAATGGGATTTGCCCGTGAGGTTGCCGACCGGGTTATCTTCATGGCAGATGGAGCCATTGAGGAAGAGGGCAAACCCGAAGAGATTTTTACAAGTCCTCAGGGCGAAAGAACAAAGCAGTTCTTAAAGAGTATTCTCTAATATGTTTTTGGCGCATCTGCAAATTTGCAGATGCGCCTTTTGTATATAGTTGATAATTGTCTGATTGGAGTTTAGCGAGAAGAACAAATTCGAAATGTGCATCGTAGGGCGTGTCGACCTCGGCACGCCGAATAAATTCAGAAAATTCTCAACCATGTAATAAACACCAGAGCGAAAGCTGGTCTCATCTTCGATTCGGTCGGTGATAAACGCTTGCCACCGGCAAGCATTGCCCCTTAGGCATGGAAGCCTTTCGCTTTAGCCTAATTTCATCAAAAGATAACACGGCGTGCCGAAGTCGTCACGCCCTACGATGTCCTTGTGTTAAACAGCTCGATAAACCCCAATTTAAATGTGTAAATATATGTATTTGGCATGGAATTTGAATATATTTGAAGAATATTATATAAGATAGTGCATGTTTATCGCAAAAATATTAACAAAAAGAGAAAAAAACATTGACAAACAGCATATATTGCTATATAATCAATTTGTAAACCCACTGAACAAATTGGAGAGTGGTATTTTGACACAGGTAGTTAACAGTCAACAGCTTATCAAGGAAAATCATCTCAAACTCGTGTTTTCTCTTATTCACGAGGTTGACGGCATTTCCAGGGCAGACATCAAAAAGCTTACTAAACTCAGTGCTACCACAATTTCGGCTCTTGTTGAAGAACTCATGGCAAAAGGGCTTGTTGTTGAGTCCGGTATCAAAAGTGCCGAACGAAGCGGCAGAAAGGCTATTTCCCTTTCGGTTAACAGCTCCGGCGGATATTTTGCCGTAGTCAGCGTTTCGGGTTATCATTTCCGCCTGAGACTTTTTGATTTGTTTTTTGAAGAAATCTTTTCAAAAAAGGTTCGATATGATAATTCAAAACTCTTGAGTGAAACTCTTACAGAGTTTTTAGCTGAAAATGTTTCGGTCAAAGGCTATGGTGAACTTCTTGGCATTGCAGTCGGTCTCCCTGCTATCATAGACGATGATCACAACATTGTGTCATCAACTGTTCTTTCGGTTTACGAAAATGACAATGTTTATGAAACTCTTTGCCAAAGCTTCAAAGGTTCTGAAGTGGTAATTTCCAACAGTTCGGCTTTTGTTGCATATGCAGAAATGGAATTTGGTGACACCGACAGCGAAAGTCTTATTTCTGTTGACATAAGCGATGGTGTTGGTGCATCGGCAATTGTAGGCGGTGCTCCGTTTCTCGGAAATGCCGGCATGGCGTGTGAGTTTGGTCATGTCAGTGTAGACATGAACGGCAAAAAGTGTCGTTGCGGCTCAAGAGGATGTCTTGAAACAATAGTCAGCATACCTGCTATTGTGGAAAAAGCATCAGAAATTTGTAAAACCGAAATTGACATTGACTCTCTTGCTGAAGCTGTTGCTAAAAACGATGAGCTTACAAAATACATAGATTATGTTTGCGAAGTTCTTGCTTTTGGTATTAACAATCTCATAAACATGTTTGACCCCGGTGCAGTGATTATCTGTGGTGATATTCTCACTCTTGGTGAAAGATTCATATCAAAGCTTCGCACCAAACTTAAAAATATTTCTCTTCCCGGAAGGTATGTATCGGTTATGGCATCAACCCTGGGAGATAACGCAGAATATAAAGGCGGCGCAAAATATATTTTTGACTGTCTTTTTAGATAAAAATTTAAAATTTATATATTATGAAAGGATGATTTAATCATGGCAGAAAAAGAAATCGTAATGAATGGTGCCGGCGTTGAAGAACTCGGCTTCCCGATGTGGCCTCAGTTCGCTCCCGAAACACTCGAAGACGTTCTTGAACCCATCAAAAACGGTAAAGTAAACTACTGGACCGGCCCCAAAGGTATGGAATTTGAAGAAGCTTGGGCAAAATGGATTGGTGCTAAAATGGCTATCTCCTGCACAAACGGAACAGCTGCACTCCACATCGCTCTCGCAGCTCTCAACATTGGACCCGGAGACGAAGTTATCGTTCCCTCCTACTCCTTCATCGCATCTTCCTTCTCAGTTGTACAGGCAGGTGCTATCCCCGTATTCGGTGATGTAACAGACGATCACACTCTCGATCCCAATTGCATCGAAGCTCTTATCACACCCAGAACAAAAGCTATCATCGTAGTTCACCTCTATGGTGGTGTTGCTGATATGGGCCCCATCCTTGAAATCGCTAAAAAACACAACCTCAAAGTTGTTGAAGACTGTGCACAGTGCTTCGGCGGTGAATACAAAGGCACAAAAGCAGGCCTCATCGGTGACGTTGGCTGCTTCTCATTCTGCCAGAGTAAACACTTCACAACAGGTGGTGAAGGTGGTATGGTTGTTACCAACAACGAAGAAGTTGGCTGGGAATGCCGTTCCTTCAGAGACCACGGTTATGATGTAAAAACAAGAATGAGCATGCTCGCTCTTGAAGAAAAACTTCCTTACATCCACAGAAGAGTTGGTTTCAACTATCGTATGACAGAAATGCAGTCCATCATCGGTCTCAACGAACTTAAGAGATTCGACAACTGGAACCTTGCTCGTCGTCTTAAATATGCTAAGATGTATGATGAAGCTTTCACAGGCTTCAAAGGCATCAAAAAGCTCCCTGTTAACACAGAAGAAAGAAAGAACTCCTACTGGTGGTATCCCATGCTCGTGGATCTCGATGTTCTTGACTGCGATGCTCCCACAATTGTAAAAGAACTCGGTGCTTCCGGTATCCCCTGCTATGGTATCCAGTGGCCTGAAGCTTATGAAGAAAAAGCTTACAGAGAACACGGCGGTTTCGGTTCTGCTAAGTTCCCCTTCGAATCAAAAGAATATGCTGACGCTGATGCTGTTGATTACAGCAAAGTATTCTGCAAGAACGCTAACGCTCTCAGAGCTCAGACAGTATGTCTCTTCCTCCATCCCTCATGGGAAGAAGTTCACATCAACAGATGTATCGAAGGCTTCAAAGCAATCCTTGCTAAACACACAAAATAATTTGTACTTAAATCGGGCGGCGGAATATTCCGCCGCCTGTTTTAAAAATTAAATCTATTTTAAGGAGATTAAAACCATGAAAAAAATTAAATGGGGCGTTATCGGATGCGGCGGTATCGCAGACAGAAGAACCATTCCCGGCATGATGCTTGCAAACAATGTTGAGCTTGTTTCCGTTATGGACGCAAACCTCGAAGTTGCAAATGCCGTAAAAGAAAAATACAATGCACAGTATGCTTTTGATAACTATGAAGCAATTCTTGCTCAGGATGAAATTGAAGCAGTTTACATTGCATCTCCCGTATTCTTCCACAAAGAACAGGCTATAGCAGCAGCAAAAGCCAAAAAGCACATCCTTCTCGAAAAACCTGTTGCTCTCACAGTTGAAGATGCAGAAGAAATCAAAAAAGCCTGCATCGAAAACGGCGTTAAAATCAGCATTGGTTTCCTCATGAGATTCCATGGCTATCACCAGAGAATCAAAGAAATCATTGCAGAAGGCAAAATCGGTGACATCGTTTCGATGCGCGGTCAGTTTACATGCTGGTATCCCGACATTGAAGGCGCTTGGAGACAGAAGAAAGCTCTCTCCGGCGGTGGTGCTCTCGTTGATATGGGTATTCATGTTATCGACCTTCTCCACTATCTCTCAGGTCTCAAGACAAAAGAAGTTGTTGCTTTCAATCAGACTCAGACCTTCAACTATGAAGTTGACGACTCTTCCGCAGTTATCATGAAAATGGACAACGGTGCAACAGCATTTGTTGATTCAAACTTCAACATTCCCGATGCTGCTTCCGTTGCAAAACTCGAAATCTACGGAACCAAAGGTTCAATTGTTACCTCCGGCACTCTTGCACAGGCTGAAGTTGGTGATGTTACAATCCTCATGAGCGACGATTCTCTCGAATATGATGCAAATCAGGAAAGAAACGAAATCGTTCCCCTTTCTCTTGAAGGAACACCTCTCGGCAACATGTACACCAAAGAAGTTGAACAGTTTGGCGATGCTATCATCAACGATACAGAAGTTCCTGTTACAATTGACAGTGCAATCTTCGATCAGAAAGTTGTTGAAGCTGCATACAAATCATGCGAAACAAAAGCATTTATTGAAATTAAATAATTGTATTTATATTGAAAAGAGACTAACTCAATGCGGTTGGTCTCTTTTTGCATACGATATAGGGCTTCAAATTGAAATTTATCGAGTTGTTTAACACAAGGGCGTGAGCCTTCCCCACCAAGGGGAAGCCTCACACATCAGCCCGATTCCATCTCCTCGACAAACTCTAATTTGTTGTTCTGTTTGATTCGGCGTGCCGAGGTCGTCACGCCCTACGATGTCCATGTGTTAAACAGCTCGACAAACCCCAAATTAAAAAGCTCCAAAACCTTTCTGACAGCTAAATCAACTGTTTTTTCTATGCCCTGTTATATTTTTTTGTTCTAATCAAACGATTTTTAGCGTGTTTATATTGACATAGCCATTGCTTTTGTTGTATTATATATGATGTATAGTTATTTATAATGGATATTTATGTATATATGAATATTAAGGAGACGATAAAAATGCAGAAATTAGGACTGAATGAAATCAGAGAAAAATATCTGTCCTTTTTCGAGAGCAAGGGACATCTGAGACTTCCCAGCTTTTCACTTGTTCCCGAAAATGACAAGAGCCTTCTCCTCATAAATGCAGGTATGGCTCCGCTCAAACCCTATTTCAAAGGCGAACTTGAACCCCCAAGAAAAAGAGTTACCACCTGTCAGAAGTGTATCAGAACACCCGACATCGAAAGAGTTGGTAAAACAGCCCGTCACGGAACATATTTCGAAATGCTTGGTAACTTCTCTTTTGGTGACTATTTTAAACACGAAGCAACAGCCTGGGCATGGGAGTTTGTAACAAAAGTGCTCGAACTCCCCGAGGATAAACTCTGGATTACCATATATGAAGAGGACGATGAAGCAAAAGACATTTGGGTAAATGAAGTTGGAGTAAATCCCGACCATATTGTGAGAATGGGCAAAGAAGACAACTTCTGGGAAATCGGTACAGGTCCTTGCGGTCCCTGCTCCGAGCTTTATTATGACCGTGGACCGGAACACGGATGCGGTTCCCCGGATTGCAAAGTTGGCTGTGAATGTGACCGTTATGTGGAATTCTGGAATCTCGTATTTACACAGTTCGATAAAGACGATGCCGGCAACTATAACCGTCTTGCTCATCCCAACATCGACACCGGCATGGGTCTCGAAAGAATTGCCTGCATCATGCAGGGCGTAAATAACCTCTTTGAGGTTGATACTGTTCGCAACATAATGATGAAAATCAGCGAAATCACCGGTGCAAAATACGGTGACAACGAAAAGAACGATGTTTCTCTCCGTGTTATCACCGACCACATCCGTTCCACCACATTCATGATTGGTGACGGTGTTCAGATCAGCAACGAAGGCAGAGGCTACGTTCTCAGACGTCTTCTTCGTCATGCGGCACGCCACGGAAAGCTTCTCGGCATGGACGAGCCCTTCCTCTACAAAGTGTGTGACACAGTTATCGAAGAAAACAAAAATGCATATCCCGAGCTTGTTGAAAAGAAAGCCTACATTAAAAAGGTTATTGAGCTTGAAGAAGCACGTTTCAACGAAACAATCAACGACGGTCTCTCCATTCTCAACACCTACATCGAAGAACTCCAAAAAAATGATGAAGTTCAGCTTTCCGGCGAAAAAGCCTTCAAGCTTTATGATACATTTGGTTTCCCGCTTGATCTTACACTTGAAATTCTTGAAGAAAAATGCATGAATGTTAATGTTGAAGAATATGAAGAATGCATGCAGGCACAGAGAGAAAAAGCAAGAAGCGGCAGAGGCGAAATGGATGATGCTGCCTGGGAAAAGGATGAATTTAAAAAGAAAATCACCGATTTTGAAAAAGCAGAATTCATCGGCTATGAAAATACAAACGCAAAATGCACGGTAAAGGCAATCGGCTATGACGGAGATTTCCGTGACATGGCATCTGCCGACAATGGCAGCGTGATTATTCTTCTTGACAAAACACCTTTCTATGGCGAAGGCGGCGGTCAGGTTGGTGACAAGGGTACAATTAAAACTCAAGGTGCAACCCTCAAGGTTACCGACACCAAAAAGCTTGCAGGCAATCAGATTATGCACATCTGCACAGTTGAATCGGGCATAGTGTCTGTTGGCGAAGAGGCTGAGTGCACAGTTTGCACTTCACGCAGAGCGGCAATCGAAAGAAACCACTCCGCAACACACCTTCTCCAGAAAGCGCTTAAAACTGTTCTTGGTGACCATGTTCAACAGGCAGGTTCATATGTAGATGCCGAAAGACTTCGTTTTGACTTTTCTCACTTTGAAGCACTCACCAAAGAACAAATTGCCGAGGTTGAAAGCATCGTAAACGAACAGGTGTTTAATGCTCTTTGTGTAGACTGCAAAGAAATGCCCATAGATGAAGCAAGAAAACTCGGTGCAATGGCTCTCTTTGGAGAAAAATACGGCGATGTTGTCCGTGTTGTTAAAATGGGCGATTTCAGTGTTGAACTTTGTGGCGGAACACATGTTTCCAACACATCAAAAATCGGCATGGTTAAAATTGTATCCGAAACATCGGCGGCTGCAGGCGTGAGAAGAATCGAAGCCATCACGGGTCTCAATGTTCTCTCGGCATACAACGAAAAAGAAGAAACCATTGCAAAGGTTGCTCAGGCTCTCAAATCCAACCCTGCAGACATCCTCACAAAGCTTGCTTCTCTTCAGGCTGAAGTTAAAAATATGCAAAAAGAAATCGAATCGATGAAATCTAAGCTTGCATCCGGCGGTGCAGATGACATCAAAAAATCAGCAGTTGAAATTAACGGCGTAAAGGTTTTAAGAGGTGCTCTCAAAGGTGCCGATGTTAACACCGTAAGAAAGATGAATGATGCATTCAGAGATGAGTTTGAAAATGTTGTCTGTGTTCTTGCGACCGAATTCGGCGGCAAGGTAATGCTTGTTACTGCGGCAGACAAGGCGGCTGTTGCCAATGGCGCACATTGCGGCATGCTCGTAAAGGCAATTGCAGGAAACATTGGCGGATCCGGCGGCGGTAAGCCCGACAGTGCTCAGGCAGGCGGCAGTGATGCATCGGGCATTCAGGCAGCTCTCGATCAGGCTCTTGAAGTTCTTAAAGAGCAGATAAAATAAGACAGGAGGTTTTTTCTGTGACAGATTGCTTATTTTGTAAAATCATAAACGGCGAAATTCCTTCGTCAAAAGTATATGAAGATGAAAAGGTTTATGCCTTTAACGACATCGACCCTCAGGCACCGGTGCATTTTTTGGTTGTTCCAAAGGAGCATATTGCATCAGCTCTTGAAATAACCGAAGAAAATGCCGATATTCCGGGTCATGTTTTCATGGTTGTAGCCAAACTTGCAAAGGAAATGGGCTTTGCCGATGATGGCTATCGAATTGTTAATAACTGCGGAAAAGACGGTGGTCAGACCGTCGGACACCTTCATTTTCATGTGCTTGCAGGCAGAAACATTGGTTGGCCTCCGGGTTGATTTTTGAACAAATTATGAAATATTAAAAATAATGCTTGACAAGCAGGCACTTTGTGTGTATAATATTACAGTGTAATTTTGTCTAAACCCGTTATGTGTTTCTAACATGACAGCAGTAACGGAGGGAGGGAACTTAAATGGCAGAAATCAGATTAAAAGATAATGAGTCTTTAGACAGCGCACTTCGCAGATTCAAGAGATCTTGTCAGAAAGCAGGAGTTTTGTCCGAAATCAGAAAAAGAGAACACTATGAAAAACCCAGCGTAAGACGTAAAAAGAAATCCGAAGCAGCAAGAAAGCGTTCATACAAATAATTTATACAAATTTTTAATTACTATTCAAAATAGTACAATGTTAAACTTTATTTAACACACAATGGCAAAATTTGCCTTCCCAATTATCTTAGTAACGGTTAGATAAAATGCAATAAAACTTAATCAAATCAGGCGACCGGCAAGGTCGCCTTTTTTGTAATAAGTGATTGTGTAATTATGTATTCGTGTTGGCAGAACTATTAATTATTGCCCATTGACCTAATTACATGTGTAAAAAATTTTTTAATAAGGATGGATTATATGATGAAAAAAATTGTTGGATTTCTTATTGCCACTTTATTGATGATATCACTAATGGCATCAACAGTCGCATTTGCAAATGATGAAATCAAAGTCTCATTAAATGGAAATTTGTTGGAATTTGATGTATCTCCACAGATTATAGACGGTAGAACCATGGTGCCCCTTAGAACAATTTTTGAAGCTTTAGGAGCAACAGTTTCATGGAATCCTGATACTCAAACGGTTTATGCATCAAAGGATAACACTACTGTATCTGCAACAATTGGACTTAAAAAAATGTATATTAATGCAACGGAGATGGAAATTGACGTTGCTCCCGTAATTGTTGATAACAGAACTCTGGTTCCTGCGAGATTTGTTGCTGAGGCGTTTGATTGCAGTGTTTCTTGGGATGCGGATTCGCAAACTGTAATTATCTCCGAAAGAAAATTTTTAGATAATTTGTTTAATTCACATTTGCTGTTCCCCAATGCAAATACCGGAAGTATAAAACCGGATCTGAATGTTTTCGATGATGAGCAGGTATTTGAATTTGGAGCATCTAATGACGAGAGTGATAATTGTGACGATTCGGGTATTGATGCTCCTGAAGCAAAACCAATTATTTATCTTTATCCCGTTGATAAAACTGAGGTCAATGTAAAGCTTGATTATGATGGAGAACTTACCACCACTTACCCTGAATATAATGACGGATGGAATGTGACTGCATATCCTGACGGAACACTTGTTGACTCCGAAACATCCAAAGAGTATTATGCACTTTTCTGGGAAGGAATAAATAAAAAAGGATATGACATGTCAAAAGGGTTCGTGGTTAAAGGAAGTGAAACCGCAGAATTTCTTGAAGATGTACTCTCAAAGCAGGGCTTAACTGCAAGAGAAGCAAACGAATTTATTATATATTGGTTGCCAAAAATGGAAAATAATGAATACAATTTGATTTCATTCCAAGGCAAATCTTACACAGACAGAGCAAAACTGGATATAACTCCAAACCCCGATTCCGTATTGAGAGTTTTTATGGCTTGGAAGGCTATTGATGAGGCTATTGAAATAGAACCTCAAATTTTTGAAGCGGTTGAACGCACAGGCTTTACAGTGGTTGAATGGGGCGGGGCGGAAATTCAATGATTATTAAGTTGTAACATTACGATGAATATTGTGTTCGCAAGGAGAAAGACAAATGCAAAATAAACTTTTGCCGGATATTACTGTAAAAAATGTTCATATTCTGGACGAAAAATTCTATAAAGACCGTGGCATTAAAGCAGTTATATTTGATATAGACAATACTTTGGTTGCACACACCGAACCAACTCCCCCTAAGGATGTTTTCGATTATTTTGAACTGTTAAACAAATGGGGAATAAAATTTTCTGTTGTTTCTAATAACACGGTGGAAAGAGTGGACTCTTTTTGCAAAGATCTCGGCGTTCCCTATTACGGTAAAGCCCTTAAACCCCGAAAAAAATATCTCAAAAAAGTTATAAATGAGATGGGCGTTCAAAAAAGTGAGACAGCACTTGTGGGAGATCAGCTTTTTACCGATATGTGGGGAGCTAACCGAATGAAATTTTTGTCGGTTCTTGTAACTGCTGTTGGCGAAGATGAAACAAGTTTTGTATCGTTCAAAAGAAAATTTGAAAAAAGAATCCTTGAAAAAAATGAACACAAACTCAAAGAGTATAAGGGGGATGGAGTAGTTGAATAAGATATTAAAAATAACCGAAAATATTTTTCGCCAAACTTGTGTTTATAAAGATATTTTCACTACAATATATCTCATAAAAACAGACAAAGGTGCAATGCTTTTTGATGCCGCAAGCTACGATAGCGATGTGGAAGAATACATAATTCCTCTGCTTGATGAGGCAGGTGTTGAAAAAAGTGAACTGAAATATGTTTTTATTTCTCATGCTCATGCCGATCACGCAGGCGCTCTTGCTCATTTGGTTGAACTTTTGCCAGATATAACCATATTAAGTCGGAGCGAAAACATTGCGGCTCAATACGAAAACTGCAAACTCATCTGTCCCCAAGATGGTGATGTGTTTCTTGATGTGTGCAAGGTTGTTGCAATTCCGGGTCACACAGCCGACAGTGCTGCAATTCTTGATATGCGTTCAAATCTCATGATAACAGGTGACAGCCTTCAGCTTTACGGAATATTTGGTTCGGGAGATTGGATGGCAAACATTGGTCTTGTGCCGGAGCATCTTAAAGCCATCGAAAGATTGCGTGCTTTAGATGTGGAAACTGTTTGTACCGCTCATGACTATCATCCGTATGGTTGGAAATACACCGGAAAAGAAGCAATATCAAAAGCACTTGATGCCTGCATTGAACCTCTTAAAATGATTGCCGAACTCATCAGACAACATTCCGGTTGCGATGATGAGACAATAAGAGAAATATTTAATTCTTCCCAAAAGCTTCCCACTGTGGGATGCGGAGTAATTGCATCTGTCAGAAAGACAATGGAAGATGGTATGTTATAAATAAAAAAGGGAATGTAAAAAAACTCCAGACCGCAAAAAGGCAGAAATAATAAGCAATACAGAGTATTAATTAGCCTATAAATCATATGATTTTACTACAAATGTTGAAAAACATCTGTTTCAAGATGTTTTTCTTCAATTATATG
>JAFQBA010000016.1 GCA_017416845.1 Clostridia bacterium | reverse complement strand
TGCAGTGTGTCTCCCGGGTGATGTTGTTTTTGGCGCGGGCGGTGGTGTTCTCTTTATTCCTGCCCACCTTGTTGAAGAGGTTGTTGGCGGAGCTGCAAAAACTCAGGTTAAGGATATGTTCGGTTTTGAGATGATAAGCCTTAACAAATTTACAACCGCACAAATAGACAAGAACACATGGACAAAGGAAATGCTTGATCTTCTTCTGGAGTGGATTGAAAAAGACGACAGAGCAATAGCATACCGTGGTCTTGACTGGTCTCATGAATACGACCTTGCCATAAATGGTGATCCCAATGATACACAGTCCGCATTGTAATTGATTAAAAGCTAATGATTGAACTAAAAAACCCGCTTAAATGCGGGCTTTTTAGTGTTTGGCGACTTTTTTATAAACAGAGCTGTTACATAAATTCTTGCAATAAAAACGAGAAACGCGATAAAATGTTCTTCATAGAAGAAGTATGATATCAAAGATTTCTGAAGTTTTTTATGCGGTGAAATGTCGAATAATTTGCATCGTGATAATTATGTGCATTATTTAATGCCGTACGGGAAAGGAATATAATATCATCTCCCGAAATTTCAAAGTCAACATATTGAAATCCGATTTTAAAACTGTCTCCATCCGAAAAATCTATGATATCAGCAACCGGTTCAAATTGTTTTAAATCATCTGAAACAAACAAAGAAAGCACATTTCTCGCTCTGACCGCTTTAAGGTCGGTAACACGGTTTATAAGTGTATAATATTTGTCTGATTTGCTGTCGTGTTTAATCATAAATTTTGAAAATGCCGGCAGAGCAATCAAATGTGAAAATGTAAGAGACTTTTCCGGATCATTTATGTCCGCCTCATAAGCGATTGCACAGCCTTTTTTTGCAAGAGCGGCAAAATCGGCAATTGTTTTGTTGGTGGCTATTTCCGATTCCGTAATTGTCATTGGCAAATAGTAACTGGCAAAACGCATAATGTTTAAAAGCTTTCCTTCAGGTGATATGGCAAGCGTTCCTTCAATTGGCACTGTACCTTTTGGCAGACAGCAGGTTTCGGGAGTGAAATTTTCAAATATTTTGGGTGTTGTAAATGTCCAGTTTTCGGGATTCAAAAGATCGCAGTCGACAGGACAAGACATCAAAAGCGATGCGTGACCGTAGTCCATATTACCATATGTTCCCCATTCAAAGCTTGCGTAAATTCTGCCGTTATAAGTAATAATGTTTTGGGGATTTTTGTGAACTCCTTCTGTTTTGTTTTTGCCGTTTGAACCACGGAGCAATGTGACAGGAGCAGAAAAAGTTTTACCGCCATCGTTTGATTTTCCTATGAGCATATCTCCGTATTCGGTTGAACACGCAAGCATATAAAGGTCGCCGCTATGTATAAACATTTTCCCCCAAAAACAGGGCATAAGTTCACTAACATAGTGCCAGCTTTTTCCGTCATCATCGGAGCGGAATATCAGTGTAAGATTTTGGGGATGATCGCCGGCAAATAAATCCATTGATGCAAGCAGAAAACCATCGGGATGACGAACAATAGACGGAGAACAAAGATATCTTCCCGAAAAAGAATATGCTTCATCGTCGGGATGCAGATGATTTACCACCGTTCCTAAAGTTTCACCGGTTCGGGCAAGACGGACAAGGCTTTTCTTTTGGTCGGATACTACATAAAACTCATAGTCTGTATCTGTATCAAGATTTTGAATATCAAATTGATTGTCAAGTGTTTTACCTGCAAGAACAAAGTTTTCATCGTTTCTTCTGCGAAAATAAATTGAATAATTTTCTTTATCTGTGCTAAGCCATTCAAGATGAACATAGTCTTTTCCCGGTGCAATGCGACAAATATAAATATCTCCCACATTTCGTAACAATGGCTTGTACGGAGCATAACTCCAATGATTATATCCTTTCATATTATCAATCCTCTCATTTTTTGCATAATGCATAAAACTTTTTTTAGTATATAATTTTTACGATATAAAGTCAATGCATATCGCAGACTTGGTTTTATAAAATAGGGACTTAATTACACTTAAAAAATACGCACAGCAATTTAATTGCTATGCGTAATATTTTTGTTGTTTTTATTCTGTAATCATTGTACCGATACCTGTGTCGGTGAAGATTTCAAGAAGAATGGAGTGGAGAAGTCTGCCGTCAATAATATGCACTTTTCCAACACCGTTTTTAATGGCTTTCTTACAGCTGTTGATTTTGGGAATCATGCCTCCGGTGATTGTTCCGTCTTCAATCATCTTGTCAATTTCATCAAGATGAATTTTGTAGATGAGTTCACCGTCTGCGTTTTTAACTCCCTCAACATCGGTGAGGTACATAAGTTTCTCTGCGTGGAGAGCTTCTGCAACAGCTTCGGCAACAGAGTCTGCATTAATGTTGTAGGAATTTCCTTCTTCATCAACGCCGATGGGGGCAATAACGGGAATATATTCGTCATCGTTTAACATTTCAATGATTTTTGTGTTAACCTTTGTAACTTCACCAACATAGCCTATGTCGGTTTTAACACCGTCAACCTCGGTATACATTTTTTTGCATTTGAGAAGGCTTCCGTCAATACCGCAAAGACCGATTGCCTTTCCGCCTTCGTGGTTGAGCAAAGATACAAGCTCTTTGTTTGTTTTTCCAACAAGCACCATCTGGGCAATGCCGACAGTGTCTTTTTCGGTGACACGAAGACCGTTTATGAATTTGCTTTCAATGTTATATGCCTTGAGTGCTGCCGAAATGTCGGGTCCTCCGCCGTGAACGACAATGGGGTTTAAGCCGATAAATTTTAAAAGGGTAATATCCTGAATAACCGCCTTTTTGATGTCGTCATTGAGCATGGCGTTTCCACCGTATTTGATTACGATTCTTTTTTTGTTAAGCTTTCTTATGTAGGGGAGAGCTTCGGTAAGAATGTTGGCTTTTTTTATGAGAGTTTCAAGATATTGTGGGTCTCTTTCAATAAATTCCATGTCAAAAAATCCTTTCTTATTACAGATACATTCCGGGCATCGAAAGACCTGCCTTTTCATCAAAGCCCATCATGATGTTCATGTTTTGAATTGCCTGACCTGCCGCACCTTTAATGAGGTTATCGATGGTTGAGCAAACAACAATTCTGTTTAAGCGTTTGTCAATTTGGAAACCTATGTTTGCAAAGTTTGAACCTGCTGTCCAGTTTGATTCGGGGATTTTACCTGCAGGCATAATTCTGATGAAAAATTCATCCTTGTAAAAATCTTTGTATATTTTTTCGATTTCTTCACCGGTCACATCTTTTGCAAGATTTGCATAACATGTTGCATAAATTCCTCTTTTAAGAGGCATGAGGTGAGGAGTGAACGACACAAGCACTTCTTCGCCTGCGGCAATTGAAAGCTCCTGTTCAATTTCTGATGTATGTCTGTGGGTTGCAATTTTGTAGGCAAGCATGTTTTCGGTACATTCGGAGAATGAATAGTCAAGCTTTTCGGTTCTTCCTGCACCGGTAACACCGGATTTTGCATCAATGATGATGTTGTCTGTCTTTAAAACTCCTGCCTTCAAAAGGGGATAGAGAGCGAGAATCGAGCAGGTTGTGTAGCAACCGGGGTTGCCGACGAGGTTTGTTTTTTGAATCTTGTCTCGATACATTTCGCAAAGACCGTATACCGACTGTGCAAGCACATCGGGAGCAGGATGGGGTTCGCCATACCATTTTTCATAAACTGCGGCATCGTTATATCTGAAATCACCGCTCAGGTCAACAATTTTGAGACCCTTTTTAAAAAGGCTCGGAATAACTTCCTTTGACACACCGTGGGGAAGGGCTGTGAACACAAGGTCACAGTTTGCGGCAATGTCATCAATGTCAAGACCTGTACATTCAATGTCGAGCACACCTTTGAAGTTTGGATATATGTCCGAAATCTTCTGTCCTTCAAAGCTGTGAGACACAAGTCTTGTAATTTTAACCTCGGGATGCTTTGACAAAAGTCTTACGGTTTCAATACCTGCATAACCGGTAGCACCGAGCACACCAACATTTATCATGAAAATCGTCTCCTTTGTTTGTTTATCAATTTAATCTCAAATAAAATTTTTTCACATTTTACTATTATACATAAAATTTAAAAAAAAGCAAGTCTCAAATGCATAAATATTCACAATTTGTTTGCTTTATACAATTTTGGTTGCATAAAACAAAAACATAGGTTATATTACACAAAAAACGGTATAATATATATGAGAAAACTTTCAATTATTTTTCTCAAAAGCTATTTACTTTTTTATTTTGTTGTGTTATAATGCATAATTAGTTGATGTATGTCAACCAGCCCTGGGCAAGGGTCACGGATTCTCCGACCCGATTCTTTGCCATGAGGCGATATAAATTATTTCAGGAGGTGTTTCCAAATGCTTAAGGAAACAAAAGACGCTATTATCAAAGAATACGCTACTCACGAAGGTGACACAGGTTCTCCGGAAGTACAGGTTGCAATCCTTACTTACAGAATCAACCACCTCACCGAACATCTCAAATCCAACATGAAAGACCATCACTCAAGAAGAGGTCTTCTTAAAATGGTTGGTAAGAGAAGAGGTCTTTTGCAGTATCTTGCAAAAATCGATATCGAAAGATACCGTGCAATCATTGCAAAGCTCAACATCAGAAAGTAGTCTCTTTAAGGCGTGGCAAAGGTGACGTTTCGTTGCCTTTGCCTATTTTACTAATTGGAATCAAATTCGCAGTGGGACAAATTGTCTTATTTTAGCAGTTAAATATGTTTTCAAAATTTTTGAGGGCATATCTAAGTGCTAAATATTAAGAAAATTTCTCCCATTGCACAAAATTTACAGGAGGAATTTTTATGAAACAAACATTTACCACAACAATTGCCGGCAGAGAATTTACCGTTGAAACCGGCGAACTTGCTCAGCTTGCTTCGGGTACATGTCTTGTAAGATACGGTGACACAGCAGTTCTTGCAACAGCCACAGCATCCGAAAAACCCAGAGACGGAATCGACTTTTTCCCTCTCAGCGTTGACTATGAAGAAAAAATGTATTCGGTGGGCAAAATCCCCGGCGGATTTTTAAAGAGAGAAGGCAAGCCTTCCGAAAAAGCAGTTCTCACAAGCCGTGTTATCGACCGTCCCATTCGTCCGCTTTTCCCCAAGGATTACCGCAATGACGTTGGTCTTGTAACAACAGTTATGTCTGTTGACATCGACAACTCTCCCGAGGTTTGTGCAATGAATGGTGCTTCAATTGCCATTTCAATTTCACAAATGCCTTTCGCAGGTCCTGTGGGTGCTGTTGTTGTTGGTCTCGTTGACGGCGAATTCGTTATCAACCCCACACTCGAACAGAGAGAAAAGAGTGAAATGTATGTTACCGTTGCAGGTACAAAGAAAAAGGTTGTTATGATTGAAGCAGGCGCCAACGAAGTTCCCGAAGACGTTATGTTCGATGCTATCGTTTTCGCTCATCAGGAAATCATCAAGATTTGTGAATTTATCGATACAATCGTTGAAGCAGTAGGCAAGGAAAAAGCTCCCTACGAAGCTCACGAAGTTGACCACGACCTCTATGACAAGGTGTATAACTTCTCTTACGACAAGGTTTGCTATGCAATCGATACCGATGACAAGAGAATCCGTGACGAAAGAATGTTTGCACTCACTCAGGAACTCATGGAATTCCTCGGTGAAGAAGGCGAAGGCAGAGAAGCTGAAATCGACGAAATTTTCTATAAAATTCAGAAAGAAATCGTTAGAAAATGGCTCATCGAAGATCACAAACGTGTTGACGGCAGAGGAATTGACGAAATCAGACCTCTCTCTTCAAGCGTTGGACTTCTCCCCAGAGTTCACGGCTCCGGACTTTTCTCCAGAGGTCAGACTCAGGTTCTCACAATTGCAACCCTCGGTGCAGTTTCCGAAGCTCAGATTATTGACGGTCTCGACGAAGAAACATCAAAAAGATATATGCATCACTACAACTTCCCCTCATACTCTGTTGGTGAAACCAAACCCTCAAGAGGCCCCGGAAGAAGAGAAATCGGTCACGGTGCTCTTGCCGAAAGAGCCCTCGCTCCCGTAATTCCCTCAACTGACGATTTCCCCTATGCTATCCGTCTTGTTTCCGAAGTTCTTTCTTCAAACGGTTCAACATCACAGGGTAGTGTTTGCGGAAGCACACTTGCTCTCATGGATGCAGGTGTTCCCATCAAAGCTCCCGTTGCAGGTATTTCTTGCGGTCTTATCACAAAGCCCGACTCCGATGAATTCCTCACAATGGTTGACATTCAGGGCGTTGAAGACTTCTACGGTGACATGGACTTCAAGGTTGCAGGTACCAAAAAAGGTATCACAGCAATTCAGATGGACATCAAAGTTGACGGTCTTACCTATGACATCATTAAAGAAGCATTCCAAAAGACCAGAGATGCACGTTACTACATCCTCGATGAAGTAATGCTCAAAGCAATCCCCGAGCCCAGAGCACAGCTTTCCGAATATGCTCCCAAAATTATCACAACCAAGGTTCCCGTTGACAAAATCAAAGACGTTATCGGTTCCGGCGGTAAAACAATTCAGAAAATTATTGCCGACACCGGCGTTAAAATCGACATCGAAGATGACGGTAGTGTGTTCATTCTCACAACCGATCAGGAAGCCGGCGACAGAGCCCTTGCAACCATTGAAGGCATTGTTGCAGAACCCGAAGTTGGCAAAATCTACACCGGTAAGGTTGTAAAAATCATTGAAATCGGTGCATTTGTTGAATTCCTCCCCGGCAGAGAAGGTCTTGTTCACATCTCCAAGCTTGAAAATCGCAGAGTTGCAAAGGTTGAAGATGTTGTTTCCGAAGGTGACGAAATTAAAGTTAAACTTATGGAAATTGACCGTCAGGGCAGATTCAATCTTTCCAGAAAAGATGCTTTAAACGAAGAAGCGGCTGCTTCAGAAGAAAATGCTCAGTAATTAATGTAATTTAAACTGCGTGTTAAGGATTTATATACACCAATGGAGTTGGTGTACCTTTGCACGCAGTTTTTGTATTTTAAGTAAAAAACTAACTATATAATAGCTTTGTTGGTTTTTGATTAAAAATATGTTGATTATAATTTGAAAAAGGTGATTTTATGTTTACTAAAAAAGGTAAGATATTTTATATTGTTATCGGTCTTGCGGTTATATTTTTAATGAACTATTTCGTTTTTCCGTTTATGTTTGGTGATTCTGTAAAAGAGGTTAGTTATGATGCTTTTTTGTCGGAATTAAAAAACAAAAATATCGATTCTGTTGAGATTGATGGTGAGTATATAACATATAAGCTTAAAAACAATGAAGAAAGCAATAAAAAATCAAATTTGTTTTTTGGTATCTTTTCAGATGATAATATACAACTATATAAAACCGGATATATGGATGATCCAAATCTTATAGAAAAACTTTCCGATTCGGGGGCGAAATTTGCCAAGGTTCAACCAGAGGAAATGTCTCCCATATTATCTATTATTTTAAGCTATGGAATTCCGATTGCCATAATGATATTTTTTTGGCGTTTTCTGTCTAAGCAGATTGCTAAAGGTGGATTAGGGGGGAACGCAATGACTTTTGGGAAATCCAATGCTAAAATTTATGTAAAAGCTCAGACGGGTAAAACCTTTGCCGATGTAGCCGGACAGGATGAAGCAAAAGAGGCACTCACCGAAATTGTAGATTTTTTGCATAATCCTAAAAAATATGCCGCAATTGGGGCAATACTTCCTAAGGGCGCACTTCTTGTCGGACCTCCGGGAACAGGTAAGACGCTTCTTGCACAAGCTGTTGCAGGCGAGGCTAATGTACCGTTCTTCTCTATTTCCGGTTCAGAATTTGTTGAGATGTTTGTCGGAATGGGGGCAGCAAAAGTACGTGATTTGTTTAAGCAAGCCAACGAAAAAGCACCGTGTATTGTTTTTATAGATGAAATTGATACTATTGGAAAAAAACGTGATTCGGGACATGTTTCCGGAGGAAACGATGAAAGAGAACAGACTTTAAATCAGCTTCTTACAGAGATGGATGGTTTTGATGGGAAAAAAGGTGTAGTGATTCTTGCTGCTACAAACAGACCTGATTCACTTGATAAAGCTTTGCTCAGACCGGGACGCTTTGATCGTCGTATTCCTGTTGAACTTCC
Source organism: Clostridia bacterium (assembly GCA_017416845.1). Lineage (GTDB taxonomy): Bacteria > Bacillota > Clostridia > UMGS1810 > UMGS1810 > RGIG1828. Next base: position 22,019 of record JAFQBA010000016.1, on the reverse strand, counting down.
GGATTCAAAGGGCAGAGAAGCTATACTTCAGGTTCACGCAAAAAAGGTTAATATTGCCGATGAGGTTAACTTTAAGGCGATTGCAAATGCAACAAGCGGCGCATCCGGAGCAGAACTTGCAAATATAATAAACGAGGCGGCACTTCGGGCTGTTCGTATGGGCAGAATTGAAGTGGAACAGTCTGATCTTGAAGAAAGTGTAGAGGTTATTCTGGCAGGATATCAGCGAAAGGGTATGGTTATTTCTGAAAAGGAAAAAGAGATTATTGCATATCATGAAGTCGGTCATGCTCTGGTTGCTGCTTTGCAGAAAAACTCTGCTCCTGTTCACAAAATAACAATAATCCCACGAACCTCGGGAGCTCTTGGTTATACAATGCAGGTTGAAGAAGATGAAAAATTCCTCATGTCAAGAGAAGAAGCATTCAATAAAATTGTAACCTTTACTGCCGGAAGGGCTGCTGAAAAACTTATGTTTTCAACATTCACATCAGGAGCTTCAAATGATATCGAGCAGGCAACAAAAATAGCCCGTGCGATGATAACACGCTATGGTATGAGTGATGAATTTGGCATGGTTGCTTTTGAAACTTTGTCAAACCCGTATCTTGGTGATGATACATCGCTTTCGTGTTCGAATGAGACTGCCGCAAAGATTGATAACGAGGTCATAAAACTTGTGTCATCTGCTTATGAAAAGGCAGAAGATATCCTGAGAAATAATATGCAAAAATTAAACAGTATAGCACGATATTTAATTGAGAAAGAAACCATAACAGGAGACGAATTTATGGATTTGCTTGAATGTTAATTATGATTCACAAAAAATTCATATACATCAGAGTCCCCGCAGTGCTGATATTATTTGCTATCAACACTACGGGGATTCGGTTTTGTTGAAACTCCGTATCAAAACACATATAAAGTTCTGTATTATCAAAATATACATGTTCATCAAAAATTATTTTATCTTGAAAAAATAAAGGAATATAATCTTCCGTTTGTAATGGAACATTTAAACGATGAACAGATGTACCGCCAAGCACTGAAAATGCAAAATTCTATGATACTTACGAAGATTTTCTTGATTCGGGAATCGAGGCGATAATTATTGCCAATTTTGCAAATGAACACTGCGAATATGCCATAAAAGCTTTGGAGAAAGGAATCCATGTATACAGCGAGGTTCAGCCTGTTCAGACCATTGCCGAGGCTTGAGCTTTGTGTGATGCTGTTGAAAAAAGCGGCTGTGTTTATGCATACGGCGAAAACTACTGTTTTTCCGACAGTGCCTATGCAACAAGAAAGCTTTGTGAAGAAAAACTCATTGGTTCGGATGGCTCTATATCGGGAACCGGCGACTCGCTAAAAACTCTCAAATATGTTGGAGTTTTTTCTTTTGATGTAAAAGAAGTGGCACTTTCTCACATGAACTATAAATATCGCAATGACCACTATTGCACCGACCCGAGAACAGATGAAAAGTTCAGACTGCCGACTACTAAAAACGGAACACCCGATATTGATGAATCTGTTTATGAAAAAGTTCAAAAAAGGTTTGTCGAAGCAAATCTCAAACCGGGAATGAACTGATAAGGGAATATATAGTATACATCTTCATAAAACAAGACATTTACTTAACTAAGCTGTCCTCAAAACACTATTGATTATCATAAGCTTTTTATGTATAATAAAACTAACACTTTGAAAAAGGGGTAGTTTTAATGGAAATATATAACCTGAAAAATAATCGTCACCTTTGTTGGGATGATATGCTTATTGATAAAAATGAAAATACAGAGCTTGTGATGCACAAACCCGAAAAAAAAGAAATTGCCCTCACAACTAACAAAAGCTGGGAAGGCATTCACAACGGATATGCAAGAATTATGAAAGTCGGCGATAAATATCGTCTTTATTACCGTGCATCATCGGATGTTTGCACGATTGATGGTACATATCAAAAATCCATCCCCCCTGCCTTTTGCATGGCAGAGAGCAATGACGGAAAAAGCTTTACCCATCCTAATCTTGGCATCTATGACATTGGCGGAACGGACAACAATGTTATTCATTTTGAAAACAAATATGTGGACAATTTTTCTATTTGTTACGACGAAAACCCGGACTGCCCGGAAAATGAAAAATACAAAGCTCTTAAAATGAGTTCTATAGACTCAAAACCTGTGCTGATTCTTCACACAAGCGGAGACGGCATACATTTTGTTGAATCAAGAATTCTTGATATTGAGGGGGATTTTGATTCCTACAATGTTATGCTTTGGGATAAGGAAAGTGAACAATATTTCGTTTTTTACCGCGGGTCTCATCTTATGCCCGGAGAAACTGAGCGCATAAGAGCTGATGATGACCTTTACCGTGTTGGCGATACAAATGAAATAAGAGACATCAGAGTTGCAACATCACCGGACTTTGTTCATTTTACCGATCACGGTCAGATTAAGTTTATTGACGACACCGGCGAAGATATTCAGTATTATACAAATCAGACTATCAAATATCCAAGGGCAAACGATATGTTCATATCTCTTGCGGCACGATATGTGGACAGAAGATTTGATGACGACAATTTCCAAGAGATGCCGCAGTGGACAAAAAGAGAAAAAATCATCGAAAAATACGGCAGAGGCGGAACCGCATTTACCGACACAATTCTTATGACATCCCGTGACGGATTCAATTTCAGAAGAACAGACGAGGCATTTTTCGCTCCGGGTGTTGAATCGGATTTAAACTGGTGGTACGGCGACTGCTTCTTTGCATACGGAATGGAAGAAACCGAGTCTGATGTTCCCGGTGCTCCCAAGGAACTTTCCCTCTACACCGGTGAGGGTTATCGTGTGCAGAATGTGAATTTCAGAAGATACACCATGCGTCTTGACGGATTTTTCTCATGGTATGCAAAGCACAAAGGCGGATGTGTGATGACAAAGCCTCTTACCTTTGAGGGAAATGAGCTTGAAATAAACTTTTCAACCTCTGTTGCCGGGTTTGTGAAAATAAGCATATGTGATGAAAACGGCACTGTGATTGAAGGATATGAAAGCAAAATCATTTTTGGTGACAGCGTCAACAGAAAGGTTAAATTTGAAAAACCTATCTCTGCTGTGTCAGGCAAAGCCGTTCGTCTCAAAATTGAGCTTAAAGATGCACACCTTTATTCATTTAAATTTAATTAATATTGTCTGCTAAAGATATGAAAAAAGCGAATTTGTTCAATATAAGTCAATGCGTGACATGACAACAAATTCGCTTTATTGTGTAGAGATTTTTAATTGGAAATGGGTTTAGTGGTAATGATGTCAGGCTTTGTGTACGATTTTCCCGCCGACAATTACAGTATCCATAATTATGTTTTCATCAAAAATTACAATATCTGCATCAAAGTTTTCTTTCAAACTTCCTTTTGTATTAAGCTTCATAATTTCAGCAGGAACTTTCGTGATCATTCTTACTGCATCACAAAGCGGAATTCCGGCATTTTTAACACAAGTTCTAACTAAAACATCTGTTGTTGCAATACTTCCTGCAAAAGCCGATTTGTCGGGGAGCTTTGCGATTCCATCTTCAATAATGTAATTTTCTTTTTTGAAATTACCTTTTTCAACATCTTCTTGTGTAAGGCCACCATATCTTATGGAATCAGTCACAAGACACATTGCGTTATTACCTTTGATTTTGAATATCATTTTCAAAAGCTGTGGCGGCATATGTTTGCCGTCTGCAATGGTTTCTGTGAAAATGTCATCATAAAGATATGCTGTTTCGATGATGCCAAGATGTCTGAAACCGCCTTTTCGAACAATTGTCGAAGTGCAGGAATAAAGATGTGTAATGAGCTTGCATCCAAGCTCATATGCAGGCATCATTTCGTCATATTCTGCATCGGTGTGACCTGCCGCAGCAACGATTCCTGCTTTGTTTAAAGCTTTTAAAAATTCCTGACCGTCATCTCTTTCGGGAGCATAACTCCATCGTTTGATGATGTCTCCGTAGTTTGCAATCAGTGCATCATATTCACTCTTTATAGGTTTTCTTATTTCGTCAGGATTCTGTGCACCGCACTGCTTTGGTGAAAAATAAGGACCTTCCATATGTATCCCGCCAACATTTGGCAAAATATCTTCGTCTGCAATATATTTTTTCATTGTCGAAAGTGAAGTCACTATTTTATCATAGCTATATGCTGAAAGAGTAGGAAATATGGTTGTTGTTCCGTGCTTTACGTGCATGTTGCAGGGGATTACTATGGATTCTTTTGTTGCATCAACAAATTCATATCCTGCACCGCCATGAACATGAATGTCAATAAATCCGGCAGAAACATATTTCCCGCAAGCATCAATCTCTTTGTCAAAAGGAAGATTGTCACTCGTTACGGCAACGATTTTTCCATCTTTAAAGTATACATTTTTTTCGGCAATTTCATTTCCTGAAATTACTTTGCCGTTTATAATTTTATATGTCATGTTGCCCTCCGAAATTAGCAGATTCTTGATATTAACTGTTCTGTGGAATCAGCTTCAATTGAAATGGTTCTTCCGTCTATAATTTTCACATAAGGCATTTTGTTTGTGTTTGGCAAAACAGTTCTTTCTGTGTATTCAACCTTGCAATCAAGCGGTTTATCAAAATCATAAATTTTGCATTCGTTTCCTTTGAATGCTTCAACTGCTTCAATGGCTTTTTGTTCAAGGAGTTCATGTGCTTTTCTTGGTGGTAAAAGCATACCGCCTCCGATAGCGCAAGCTTTTTTCACTTCGGCACATACAACATGGGGGAGAACCTCTTTTGCTTCTGCGCATGCTTTGTCGTCGCCGCTGAGCATGATAACCGGCTTTCCGTGTTCACCTGCAACCGATGCATCCATTGCAATTTCACCAACCTTATTGCCGTTTATCCACACATTTTGAATTGATTTGCTGCTCCACGAATGTTCAAGGATTGCACGGTGTGTTCCTGCCATTGCGTGATAACCGAGTAGAATAACAGCATCGCAATCCTCAAGGCCAAGATATCTTGTTTCAGCTGTGTCACCGCAAATGCAGTAGTCAACATCGTCAGAAACATCTTCCCATATGAGTGAATAGCTTCCACCGTGAGTGTCACAAACATACACCTTGTCAACCCCGGCCTTTTTTAAGCCTTTTGCTACGGCGTTAATATCTGCTGTTATTAGACGTCGTCCCTCATCAAATCTGTATTCTGTAGGAAGAACCTGCTCTCTTGTGTATATTCCGCTAATTCCCTCGATATCAACGTTTATGTATATATTCATATATAATTACCCCTTTAAATAATGGATTCTATAATTAAAGATTATTATATCATCGAAAAATATGAAAGTCAATTAAAATAAAAAAAATGCATATTTACGCAATAAAATGGTTTGAGATTAGAAATATTGTTGTAAATCACGTTTAAGTTGATGTGAGTAATAAGCACGTAAAACGAGGACAGTTGCACATGCAAATGTCCTCGCTAAATAAATCGTATATTATTTGGTATTATCTTCGTTTCTCTTCATCATCATTGCGCGAACCTTAAGCGGCAAACCAAAGAGATTAATAAATCCTGCTGAATCTTTCTGGTCATAAACTTCATCTTCGGCAAATGTAGCAATGTCTTCATCGTAGAGAGAATAGGGGGAAGTTGTTCCCGCGGGAGTTATATTTCCTTTGTAAAGCTTGAGTCTTACCTTACCGGTAACTGTTTCCTGTGTAGAATCAACAAAGGCAGAAATTGCTTCGCGAAGCGGAGTATACCAGAGACCATCATAAACAAGCTCTGCAAATTTGTTTGCTACATCCATTTTATAGTGGAGAGTTTGTTTGTCAAGGCAAAGATATTCAAGTTCTTTATGAGCGGCATAAAGAATTGTTCCGCCCGGTGTTTCGTATACACCTCTTGATTTCATGCCAACGAGTCTGTTTTCAACAATATCATCAATACCGATACCATTTGCACCACCAATCTCATTTAGCTTTTTAACGAGCTCAACAGGACCATATTCAACTCCGTCAATTTTTGTTGGAATTCCTTTTTCAAAGTCTATCTCGATGTAGGTGGGTTTATCGGGAGCTTTTTCCGGAGAAACTCCGAGCATAAGAATTTTATCGTAGTTGGGTTCGTTAGCAGGGTTTTCAAGATCCTGGCCTTCGTGAGAAAGGTGCCAGATGTTTCTGTCCATTGAATAGTTGTTTTCTTTTGTTACGGGAACAGGAATACCTCTTGCTTCGGCATAATCAATTTCGTCTTCTCTGGATTTAATATCCCAAATTCTCCATGGTGCAATAATTTTCATTTCAGGAGCAAGAGCCTTAATTGTAAGTTCAAAACGAACCTGATCATTACCTTTTCCTGTGCATCCATGACAGATAGCAGTTGCGCCTTCTGCTCTCGCTATTTCAACGATTCTTTTTGCGATACACGGACGTGCGTGCGATGTTCCGAGAAGATATTTTCCTTCATACACTGCACCGGCTTTGAGTGTTGGCCATATGAAATCAGTCACATATTCTTCCTGAAGATTTTCTATGTATAATTTTGATGCACCGGTTTTGAGTGCTTTTTCTTCAAGACCTTCTGTTTCCTTCCCTTGACCAACATCACCGCAAACTGCGATAACTTCGTAATCGTAGTTCTCCTTGAGCCACGGAATAATGATCGATGTGTCAAGACCGCCGGAATATGCTAATACAACTTTTTCTTTTGCCATATTGATTTACCTCCGAAATTATGTTAAAATATTCTATGTATCTTATTATAATGCATACACTTTAAATTTGCAATACATAAATGTGAATAATTTTGTGAATATTTTAGATAAATAATGTATAATATGCATAAATATGTAGGAGGGTAAAATGATTATACTTGGAATTGATCCCGGGTTTGCTATCGTTGGTGTTGGTGTAATTGAATATAAAGGAAATAAATTCAGGGTTTTGGACTATTTCGCTATAACAACAAAAGCGGGTTTTCCTCTTGAAGAGCGTTTGAAAATAATATACGATGAAATGAACGATGTCATAAATAAGTATAAACCCGATTTCATGGCTATTGAGGAATTGTTTTTTAACAATAATGCCAAAACAGCAATTCAGGTTGGACAGGCGCGCGGAGTGATACTCTTATCTGCGGTCAATAACAATGTGAAGATGTATGAATATACACCGCTACAGGTTAAACAAGCAGTGGTAGGGTATGGGCGAGCTGATAAAGCACAGATTCAGCAAATGGTTAAGGCAATTCTTTCTCTTAATGAAATACCAAAACCTGACGATGTTGCCGATGCTTTGGCTATCGCTATATGTCATGCCCATTCTCATAGAATGGTTAAAATGGGTGTACATATGTAAAAAGTGTGAGAGGTGGAGATTTCGATGGCAATTACTCTTTTTAATGAAAAGTATTATGTTGATGAAGATTTCGTTATTAAACGGAATAAAATAACTACGCTTAAAGAAGAAAATTCGCACACTCATGATTTTGTTGAACTTATATACGTGTATAAAGGAAGAAGTACACATATAGCAGATAATAAAAAGTATACAATGAATAAAGGGGATTTGCTTTTTGTAAATTACAGCAGCACACATAGTTTTGTTTCTGAAGCTGGTGTAGAGTATGTAAACATAATAATTAAACCGGATTACATAAGCGAGAGCCTTTCAGGTATTGAAAATGCTTTTGCGTTACTGACCTTGTCTAATTTCATCGAATTTTCCAAAATTGTAAACACAGCTAAGTGTCATATGCATTTTAATGATGATGAGCAAATTACTGTAGAAAAACTTATCGAACTTATGGAAAAAGAAAAGGACCATTCCGATGCAGGCAGCGAAGTGATTCTTCGATCTACATTGGATGTTTTTCTGACGCTGGTTTTCAGAAAAATGTCTCTTCCGCTTAATGAAAAAATGTATTTGAATTCCGAACTTCTTGAATATATAAAGAATAACTGTGGAGAAATGCTTACACTAAAAAAAATTTCTTCAATGTGTTATTATAATTCATCTTATTTCAGTCGCGCGTTCAAAAATTTCTGTGGAAGAAGTTTTGTTGCTTATCTTACATGGTGCAGGATGGAACGTGCCTGTGATTTACTCATAAATACAGAATTGAAGGTTGAATTGATTATGGAAAAATGCGGATTTACAAATCGGACCGCTTTTTTTAAAAAATTTTATAATTATACCGGATTATCGCCACTACAATATCGTAAATGTAAAAAATAAATACTTTTATAGTAAAAATAGCTTCTTTTTTTGTTATGCATTTATCAGTAAAATATTTGTATAAAACAAATAAGGAGTTGATTTAACTTGGTTTTTAAGTTTAATAAAGAATCTCTGAAAGATAAAATCCTCGCTTGCTGGATTGGGAAGAATATTGGAGGAACTGTCGGCGGCCCTTTTGAAGGCACAACTGATATGCAAGATATTCAGGGCTATACCACTCCAAAAGGCGAGCCTCTTCCAAACGATGATCTTGATTTGCAGATTGCATGGCTTATGACTCTCGACCGTGCTGGTGCACGTGGTCTCGATGCAAATGAACTTGCACATTCATGGATGATGTTTATTACACCTCATTGGAACGAATATGGTGTTGCGCACAAAAATTTAAAAATGGGACTTCTTCCTCCGCTTTCGGGTGAATATGACAATAAACTATGGAGAAACTCAAATGGTGCCTGGATAAGAACAGAAATTTGGGCATGTCTTGCTCCCGGATTTCCAAATGTTGCAGTCAAATATGCAATTATGGATGCAAGTGTTGATCATGGTATCGGTGAAGGAACATATGCAGCTGTTTTTACTGCAGCAATGGAAAGTATAGCTTTTGTCGAAAATGATATCAGAAGTATTATTGAAACAGCTCTTTCATTTATTCCGGATGAATCACAGACTGCCCGAAGCGTAAAGCTTGTTCTTGATGAATATGACAAAAAAACTCCTTACCATGAAACCAGATGTAAAATTGTTGAATTAAATTCTGATTTGGGCTGGTTTCAGGCTCCCGGTAATGTTGCTTTTGCAGTGCTTGGTCTTATCTACGGTGAGGGTGATTTTAAGAAATCCATAATATATACAGTAAACTGCGGTGATGACACGGATTGTACAGCAGGAACTGTTGGTGCTGTTCTCGGTATTGTTGGCGGTACAGACGGTATTCCTCAAGACTGGCAGGAGTACATCGGTGATCGAATTATTCAGATTTGTCTTAATCCGCAATATCTTAATTACATCCCCAAAACATGTACTGAGTTTACCGACAGAGTCATGGCGTATATGCCTGAAATTCTTCGTGTTAATAAGGTGAAGGCGGAGTATACGGATTCAGACACTGAATACGACAAAGAAGAAGCATTTTCTGCTCTTGAAGGATATGCTGAACAATATTTCAAAAGAGGAAGGTTTTCATTTGATATTACAAGACCTGCCTATGTTACAGCTAGGGTTGAGTTTGATAACGAGCCTGTTGCCGTTCCGGGAGAAGAGCTTTCTTTCACAATTAAATTCCAGCAGTTATTTATATATGGTGAACCAATAGAAGGTTATGTGAATATTACCCTGCCTGAAGGCTGGAGTGCAAAATACAGGAAAACGGTTCATATTGCCAAGCCAAGGGATATTATGGCAGTTTCTATGCCTTACCAGGACTATGATATAACAAGTGACCTTGATGTAACTCTGATTCCGGGTGAAATTATTGCGCCGCTTAACAAACTTTATGTTAATGTGGAACTAAACACAAGTCCAATGCCGTTTATTATTCCGGTTGTAATTATCGGCTAAACGCAATAATCAACAGAGTTTACTGTTGGTCGTTAATCCAAAGTTGAAAACCGGTTAACATTAAACTTGAAAAATAATCAATAATATGGTACAATTCATTTATATTAATTCGAATTGTACCTTTTATTTTTGAAAGGAATTAGTGTTATGTTTAGTTATATAAGCGGAAAATTGATTGAAAAAACTCAAGATTCGGTTGTTATTGATGTTTGCGGAATAGGTTTTAAAATTTACACTTCTGCTTCCTCTCTTGCAGATTCTTCTGTTTTGAAAAACGAGAGGGTCGTGTTTCACACATTTATGTATATCAAAGAAGGCATAATGGATCTTTACGGTTTTTCCAGCAAAGAAGAACTTGAACTTTTTGAACTGCTCATAACCGTCAACGGAGTTGGGGCAAAAGGTGCGGTTTCAATCCTTTCGGTTGCACCTGCATCAAAGATTTGTCTCAGTATACTAACTGATGATGTTGCAACAATAAAAAAAGCATCAGGAATAGGAGCAAAAACAGCACAGCGAATTTGTCTTGATCTCAAAGATAAAATTAAAAATGAATCGTTTGTATCAACCGAGACCGATGCATTCATATCTTCAGACTTTACTGCTCAAAATAATGCTCGTTCTGATGCTGTAAGTGCTCTGATTACTCTCGGATACACAAACCATGAAGCTCAAAGGGCGGTTTCAAAGGTCGAAGAAGAATTTGATGATGCAGAAAGTTACATTAAGAAAGCGCTGAAAAATCTTTTGTAATTTAATTGAAAGGATAACGAACATGGATTTTGATGAAAGAATTGTATCGGGTGAAATGCTGTCGGATGAAAGCTTTTCAGAGCCCGGTATCAGACCGAGGATTCTTGATGAGTACATAGGTCAGAAAAAAGTAAAAGAAAACTTGAAAGTATATATTGAAGCTGCAAAAGAAAGAAAAGAAGCTCTTGATCATGTTCTTTTGTACGGACCTCCGGGTCTTGGCAAAACAACCCTTGCAAATATTATTGCAAATGAAATGGATGTTAATATTCATGTTACTTCCGGTCCTGCCATTGAAAAGCAGGGGGATCTTGCCGCTATTTTAACAAATCTTGGTGAACATGATGTTTTATTTATTGATGAAATACATCGACTTAGTCACAGTGTTGAAGAAATTTTATATCCTGCCATGGAAGATTATGCAGTCGATATTATACTTGGAAAAGGCCCCAGTGCTCGTTCCATAAGGCTTGATTTGCCAAAGTTCACTCTTGTTGCGGCAACGACAAAGGCGGGTAATATGACCGGACCTTTACGTGATAGATTTGGTGTTATTTCGAGGCTTGAGCTTTATACAAAAGAAGAACTTACTACTATTGTTAAAAGAAGCGCATCCATACTAGGTGTTCAAATCGATCAGACAGGTGCTGAGGAAATTGCTTCACGTTCACGCGGCACTCCACGAATTGCTAACCGACTTCTCAAAAGGGTGCGAGATTTTGCTCAGGTTATGGCAGATGGTGTTATCACCCGTGACATTGCTGATGATGCTTTGACAAGAATTGAAGTTGACAGAATTGGTCTTGATTCAACTGACCGTAATGTAATTACAACAATGATAAAAACATTTGGCGGAGGTCCCGTAGGACTTGACACACTTGCGGCAACGACAGGGGAAGATGCTAATACCATTGAGGATGTATATGAACCTTATCTTTTACAGCTTGGATTTATCAACCGTACACCGAGGGGAAGAGTGGTAACAAAGTCAGCATATGAGCATTTTGGTATTGAATTTAATGTTTAAATTCTTGGGTCTTTTTGTTAAAATTGTGTTACAATAGAATAACAATTAGTCGTAAAACATAGAAAAACAGAGCTTTTTGAGTTATTATAGTGGTGACAGTTATACTGTCACCATTTTGCTTATTGAGGGGTGGTTACACTGAAAAAGTTATTCTTTGTTTTGCTTTTTTTCATTACTACAATATGTATTACCTCGTCTGCATATGCTGATGATAAAATAACTCTTATGATTAACGGAAAAAGAATAGAATCTGATGTTTCTCCCTTGATTGTAAATAATCGTACATTGGTTCCTGTTCGAACCTTGTTTACGACATTCGGTGCTGATGTTGTATGGAATGATTTGTTCCGTCAAGTGGTAGTTACCACTGATAACACTGTTATGATATTTACTGTTGATAGTAAAATTGCATATGTTAACGGTCTTTCGAAAACTCTTGATTCTCCTGTTACGATAATAAACGGTCGTACTTTTGTTCCTGTTCGGTTTGTATCTGAAAAACTTGGATATAGTGTAGATTGGAATGCTACCAAGAGGATTGTATACATATCCGGTAAAGAAGTGATTTCCGATGATGTTCCTCCTGTTGGTGATTCCTCTGTTATTCCTGATGATGTCCAACCTGATATTAACGACGACAATAAAACTCCCCAATATCAGACTGATTTCAAATCGGTTTCTGTCAGCAACCGTTCGGATTCTGTTGTAGTTAAAGTTTTACTTTCTTCAGAGGTTAAACCTAAAATAATGGAGTTGAAATCTCCTGACAGAATTGTTTTGGATTTTTATGCTGTTAATCAGATCTGCGATGATGGGAAAAAGTTTTATGATAATTCCAAGGTTAGCGCAATAAGGTGGGCAACACATGATGAATATACTCGTCTTGTTGTTGAATGTAGTGAAAAGTTGAGATATAAAATAGATACATCTACATCGGCGTGTACATTAACCGTTTTCACACCGGGCGGGAATTCTGTAACTGATAATGGTGATTCATCCCAACTTGAAACCCCGGTAATTATAGGGGATGCTCCGCTTCTTGTTATTGATGCCGGACATGGTGGTAATGATTGTGGTGCTGTGGGTCGGGATGAAGAGGGGAATGTCGTGGTGTATGAGGCTGACGTGAACCTTGATATTGCGCTCCGTGTTGAACAAAGACTTGTTTCACGCGGTATAGAAGTAATTATGACTCGTACAGCAGATACCGAACTTGGAAGTTCGGTAATGGCTGATTTGGTAAATAGGGCAGAAATTGCAAATGACGCTGATGCAGACCTGTTTATCAGCATTCACAACAATGCTTTTACAAGTCCGGATGCAACCGGTACAACTGTTTTATATGCCGGTCTTTCAAACAGCGGGGGATATGAGATTACAAGTCAGGAACTTGCGCAGAATATACACAAATTACTTGTTAAAGCTACCGGTCTTAAAGACAGGGGATTAACGGTAAGTCCCGGAATTGTTGTTCTTAAAAAAACAAATATGCCGGCCGTGCTTTTGGAATGTGGTTTTGTTACATCGTATAATGATCAACTTGTTTTGACCAATGAAAATAAGCTTAATGATATTGCTGATGCAATTTGCGAAGGAATATTTATTTCTTTGAGAAAGATGGGGAAAATTAAATAGGGTTATATTTTCATAAAATTATCGTAAAAGTATTGAAATGTAGTCGGTTATGTGATATAATTCTGAGTAAATTATTAATAAAGGTGGGTGTCTGTCATGGATTTTAAAAATGAAACATTAAAGATAAATGTAGAAAGTCTTAATGCTCAAAAAGTAAAAGATACTTTAAAGCAGGTTTATGAGGCATTAAAGGTTAAAGGATACAATCCGATTAACCAGATTGTTGCATACATTATGTCAGGTGATCCGACATACATTACCGGCTATAATAATGCAAGGGTTTTAATCAGTAAACTTGAACGAGATGAAATACTTGAAGAACTTGTAAAAAATTATATTACTACACTTTAATTCTTTGAGCACAGTTTTGTTGCCCGGCGCATACTGTGCTCTTAAAATTTTGAAAGAAGGATTAATTATGAATAAAAGGAATTTGTTTTCAAATATTTATCAGACCGTCTGCCTTATTATGACGATGCTTTTTGCGTTACTTCCTGTATTTGCAGTATTTGTACCAAAAGAATACGGAAAATATTTTATCGCATTTTCAAAGATTGAACTAATTACTCTCGGAGCTTGTTTCTTGGGATATTTAATATATTGCACTGTAAAATGTTTTAAAACCTCATTTTCAGAAGTATATAAAAGTTTTTCAAATAGTATTATTGATATACTAAAGCACAACAAACATATTATTCTGTTGTTAGTTATGTACATCTTCGTTTGTATTTCGGCTTTTGCTGCTCCAAATCGGGAACGTGCTATGACAGGGACTGAGTTCAGACCGGACGGATTATTGATGTATTCCTGTTTTATGGCTGTTTTTATTTTTGCGTTTTCTTTGAAAAATACTTTTTTTAAAAATTGTGTACTAGGGGTATATATTTTCAGCTTTATAATAGTATCGCTAATAATGCTTCAGCAGTATTATGGAATTCTTGGTAGTGCAAATGCTAAATACTGTCCGGAGTGGGCGTATGATTTAAGAGCGTGGTACGAAAAACACAATGTACGTTATATGTTTTGGCGAGGCGAGACAGGAAGTTTTTATAATCTTAATCATATGGGATATTATATTACGATATGTTCATGCTTGTTTATCGGCATGTTTTTTAAAGCAAACAAAATATGGAAAAAAATTCCTTTGGGATTCCTATGTGCATATTCATATTGGGTACTTATTGTAAATAATACATTTGGTGCTTTCCTTGCTGTGGTATTGACTTTGATAATCACTACTGCATTGGTAATTGTGAAGCTGCGCGGGAATTTACTTAACGCTATGATTCCGTTTCTGGTATTTGTTGTAGTTTCTGCTCTGGTTACAGCTTTTCCTTTGAAGCCCGGTGAATCAATTATATTCAGAAATTTTTCTAAAACAACATCAGATATTGATAAGGTGGTTTCTTCTTCTGATGGTGCTGATCGGGCAGGAAGCGGACGTTGGGAACTGTGGGAAGCGGCATTTGATATGGCGTTGGAAAAACCCATTTTAGGCTATGGTCCGGATAATGTTAAGCCCGGGTACGTAAAACGTGGCGTTGATATGGATCGTGCTCATTGTGAGCCACTGGAAATAGCTGTTAGTTCCGGGATTCCATCTGCTATTTGTTACGTTGCAGCGCTATTGGGAATTGTATATGTTAATATTTTCAGAAGAAAGAGTAAAATAGTAAATGGTAAATTTAATATACTTGCTCCGACTATGTCGGTTTTAGGATATTTTATTTCAGCTATGGTAGGAGTATTCCTATTCTATACAGCGTGTCATATGTTTATAATGCTTGGACTGGCTTCGGGTTCGTGCGAAGAATGCATAGTTGAAAATGAAGAGGATATCGAAGAGGGAAATGAAGTGAGTATATCCGAAGAGAGTATATTGTCAGAAAATTGATTTGTTTAGCATTTACATATACAGGATAGATCGTAAGAGGTGTTTTGCATGAATATTATCATTGTTGGGTGTGGAAAAGTAGGGCAAAAACTTGTTGAGCGACTTTCGGAGGAACGTAAGCATGATATTACAGTTCTTGATACAGATGCTACAATCATTCAGGATATGATTGGTCAGTATGATATAATGGGCGTGGTCGGTAGCTCCGTTGATGTGAAATCTATGGATGATGCCGGTATAGATGTGGCTGATATTCTCATCGCTGTTACTGGTTCTGATGAACTTAATATGCTTACATGTCTTCTGGCTAAAAAGCTTGGGAATTGTCGTACTATTGCAAGGGTCAGGAAGCCTGATTATGCTAAAATTCTTGGCGTTTTCAGAGAAGATTTGAGTCTTGCAATGGCTGTAAATCCCGAGCAGATGGCCGCAAATGAAATTGCAAAAGTCTTGAGATTCCCTTCTGCAATACAGATAGATACATTTGCCAAAGGAAGGGTAGAAATTCTTAAGTTTAAAGTTCCGACCGGGTCGGTTTTGGATAATTACAAGGTTATGGATATAGTTGCCAAGCTTAAATGTGACATACTTGTTTGCGGTGTTGAGCGCGGTGAAGATACTTTTATACCCGGTGGTAATTTTGTAATAAAAAGCGGGGATTTGCTTAGTGTTTTATCCCCGGTTCATGGCGAGGCGCCTTTTTTCAAAAAGATTGGTATCAAAACAAATTCGGTAAAAGATACGATTATTGTCGGCGGTGGCGATACTGCATATTATCTTGCATCGAGATTGTGCGAAAGCGGAATAAGGGTAAAAATAATTGAAAAAAATGCCAAAAGATGCGATGAACTTTGTCAGGAACTCCCCAAAATCTCTGTTATACACGGTGACGGTACAGACAATAGATTATTGTTGGAAGAAGGGTTGCAAGGGGCTGGTTCGTTTGTATCTCTTACCAACATTGATGAAGAAAATGTCCTTTTGTCCCTTTATGCTAAAAGTCAGTCAAATGCTAAAATTGTTACAAAAATAAACCGTATAGCTTACGACAAGGTTATAGATAATCTTGATTTAGGAACCACCATTTATCCAAAAAATCTTACAGCAGAAAATATTATCAGATTTGTGCGCGCAAAAAACAACTCCTTTGGAAGTGACATAGAAACAATGCATTACATTCTCAACGGAAAAGCCGAGGCTTTAGAGTTCCGAATTAATGAAACTTCCCCGGTATGCGGAATAAGGATTGATAAACTTAATATAAAAAAGAATATTTTGATTGCGTGTATAAACAGAAACGGAAAAATCATAATGCCTCGAGGTAGTGATATTATTCAAAAAGATGATTCTGTAATAATAGTTACCCTTAGTGGGGGTGTAGAGAACCTCGGGGATATTTTGTTGTGATTTTGTCATTAGTTTAATTATACAGGGGTATGATTTAGATGAATTATAAGACTATAAGGCATATACTTAGTTGGGTGCTTAAAATTGAGGCATTGTGTATGGTTTTGCCTCTGATATGTGCATTTGTATATGGTGAAAGCGAGAATGTTGTACCTTGGTTGGTTTGTATAGCACTATGCGTTTTGTTTGGGTTTTTACTTTCAATAAAAACTTCCGGCGATAGAAATATGTTTGCAAAAGAAGGTTTTGTTTCAGTAGCGCTTAGTTGGATTGTGATAAGTTTTTTCGGTTCAATTCCTTTTGTGCTTACCAATGCAATTCCGGGTTTTGTAGATGCAATGTTTGAAACGGTGTCTGGTTTTACTACTACCGGTGCTTCTGTAATTTCTGATATTGAAGCTTTGCCAAAGAGTGTTTTGTTCTGGCGTAGTTTTACACATTGGATTGGTGGAATGGGTGTTCTTGTTTTTTTGGTTGCTTTACTTCCTCTTTCAGGCAGCGGGAATCTTCATTTGCTGAGAGCCGAAAGTACAGGCCCTTCTGTCAGCAAACTTGTTCCTAAAGTTAAGCAAACAGCCAAAATTTTGTATTTGATATACATTTCAATGACATTGATTTTAATTTTTTTGCTTTGGTTTGGAGATATGAATTTTTTTGAGGCAGTAACGCATGGCTTCGGCACGGCCGGAACGGGTGGGTTTGGAATAAAAAATGATAGTCTCGCCGGATACAGCGCATATTCACAAGTTGTAATTACAGTATTTATGATATTGTTTGGCATTGATTTTTCGATATATCATCTGATAATTTTGGGTAGATTCAGAGATGTTCTGAAATCTGAAGAATGGAAAGTATATATAGGGGTTATTATACTTTCGGTAGCAATGATATGTGTAAATTGTTATAATTTGTTTGATAATATTTCAGATGCAATTAATCACAGTTCCTTTCAGGTTGCATCTATTATTACAACGACCGGATTTTCTACATTAAATTTTGATTTATGGCCTGAATTTTCGAAATGTATTCTTGTTATTCTGATGTTTTTGGGTGCTTGTGCAGGTAGCACGGGAGGGGGCATCAAAATATCACGTATAATTATTCTGGTGAAAAGTATAGCTAAAGAAATAAAGATTATGGCCCATCCGAAAACAACGCTTAAAATCAAGATGAACGGTAGGGTTGTTGAGCATGAGACGGTTAGATCTGTAAACGTTTTCATGGTTGCATATCTTATCATTTTTATGCTTTCTATTCTTTTGATAAGTCTTGATGGCATGGGATTTGAAACCAATTTTACATCGGTCGCTGCAACGATTAATAATATTGGTCCTGGACTTGCAGATGTGGGCCCGGCGTCTAATTTCTCTTGTTTTTCCCCTTTTTCAACAATAATACTTATTATAGATATGTTAATTGGAAGGTTGGAGGTTTTTCCGCTTTTACTTTTGATTTCACCATATACATGGAAAAAATGATTTTCAAATTCTGCAGGGTTGATTAGATTCAACCCTGCTTTTTAGTGCACAGGAACATTGTGTATATGTTGTAAAAATAATGATTATATTTTTATGACTCTTAAAAGCGAAGATTTTAGGAATACAGATTGTCTGATAAAAGTGATAATACTCTGTATACATGCTGTAGGTGTTCGGCAAAGCTGATTTTCTTGTTGACATAAATGATAATTTATGTTATAATCAGGTGAACTAAAATTCACTATGGTGAACATTGAATCACATGAAATGGAGGGCGTATATGTTTTTCGGTGAGAGGTTAAAAAAATTACGGCTTGATGCGGGATTATCCCAAGCAGAGCTTGCAAGACAGCTTGGCGTAACAAGGAGAAGCATTATATATTATGAAAGTGGAAAAAGATATCCTAAAACAAGAGATATAATAACGAGAACAGCAACTTTGTTTGGAGTATCTTTAGACTATCTTATATGTGATAAAGACGAATTCGTTTTACTTGCCGGTGAGAAATATGGCGATAGCGGAATGAGGGAGGCAACTGAACTTATCGGTGAAGTAGGTGCTCTTTTTGCCGGCGGTACGCTTGATGATGACGATAAGGATAAGGTTTTTAAAGCTATTAGTGATATATATTGGGAGTCTAAAGAGATAAATAAAAAATACTCGGTCAGGAGTGATAACAATAAATAGTATAAACACTCAGTTCATATCCGACATGGTATCTGAACTAAAAAAGCGGTTTAATACATCTGACCCATTTGATATATGCTCGTATTTAAATATTTTGGTGCGATTTCGCGATCTTGGCTCTGTCAAGGGACTTTATAAATATTATAAAAGGAATAGATTTATTATAGTAAATTCATGTTTGGATTATGATGAACAAAGAGTCGTGTGCGCGCACGAACTGGCTCATGATCGTTTGCATGGGCGGCTTGTTCGAAACGCTTATATGTTTGATAACAGTATTGATGATTTTTCTTTAAAACCTGAATTTGAGGCAAATGTTTTTGCATCGGAACTTTTGATAGATGATGACTATATAATTAAAAATTATAATTCGTCTGTCACTTTTTCCGACTTGGCTTCATCAATTGGTGTTTGCGAAGCGTTGGTTCGAATTAAGTGTGCCATATTGAAAAACCGCGGAGCGGATATTGATGTAAGGACGGATTTTGACTATAATATATTCAGATAAACTTTATTGGAGGAGAAAATGAATCAAAATTTTATTCATAAAAATGATTTATATTATGAGGACATGCCTGAAGAAATTTATAATGAAAGGAATCTGGTTTCAAGCATATTTATCAAGCTGACTTTGAGTTCAATACTTGCAGTTTTAATAATTGTCGGACTGCAATTTGTTTTATTGTCTGTATTTGATTTGGATTCCTATGATAGTTGGATTTTTATGGGGGTTAATGAACTATACACAGTGGTTATAGCTTTATTATTTACACTCTTTACACATAAAACTCCGAAAATGTGCCCTGTTGCCGTTGATTCTATGAACTTTATGAGCTTTTTTAAGTATGTTATTGTGGCAATTTCAATTATGGTGATAGGCTCTTTAATCGGCAATGGTATTTCTTCGCTTACCGGAATGCTTATCGAGCAAGAGGTAGATAACAGTGTTGAATGGATAATTGAAAGTTTTAATACGGTTGAGATTATAATATATGTTGTTATTATTGCTCCTATTATAGAAGAATTGATTTTCAGAAAAATGATGATAGATAGGCTTATAAGATACGGGACAAAGTTTTGTGTTGTTATATCAGGAATATCATTTGGATTATTTCACGGTAATTTCTATCAATTTTTTTATGCAGCAGGCTTGGGAGCATTGATGTCATACATGTATTGTGTATATGGTAAGGTGAGATACACAATTTTGTTGCACATGTTTATAAATTTTATGGGTTCAATAGTTGCAATAAATATACAATCCTGGATATTGAGTGAAAATGTTTTTGTAAGTGCTTTTTCCTCGCTATATGCATTGGCTTATTATGCTGCTATACCACTCGGCGTTTTTATAATTGTTAAAAGTTTGAAAAATATTAATGTATATATGTTGGACGGTATACTTGTTAAACCGTTTAAGGTTTTGAAGTTGAATTTTGGATTTTCTCTGTTTGTGCTATATTCTGTGCTGACCTTTGCAGGAAATATTTTGTTATAATATTAAGAAACGGTGTGTCACTGAGACACACCGTTTTAAATAATTTATTTGTTTCGTTTTCTTTTGTGACGATTTATGTTTATTGTTCTTATAATAAATATTGCAATAAAGATCAGTATTATAATCTTGAAGTAAATTGAGTCGACTATTACGAAGAAAATATATTTAATGTATGAAAATATGCTGCTTTCAACCGATGTGTATGCTATCAGATTCACTTCACCGCATTTTCTTCCATCATAATACACTTCAACTTTCCCGAGGGGTTCTCCCTTTTTTATTGGTGCTTCTATGTTGTTGTTTGTTATTATTATTTGTTCAATTTTACTTTTGTCATAGTCTACAGGCATTTTGTATGTGAGCTTTGAATCGCTTGCCAGAAGAAGTCTTTCAGAGGAACTGCTGTTGTTAATTTTAACTTCAGATAAAAATTGCTCTTTTTCTATGAGAGTGACAGTGGTAAAATTGGTGTGTACATAATCTATAAGATATTCTATATCGTTATATGAATATATATTTGTCTCATCGGAGTCTGATTTGGCACATAATATAAGTATTTCATTAGTAGCATTCTTGTAATAAGATATGTTTCCGCAATCATCCTCATTGTTAAAATAAGTTTTGACGCCTTTAATATTTCCGTTAAAGTGTGCGGTTGAGTAGTATGTTGAAATAAACTGATTTATATTAAACAGAATACGGGGCTCGGAGTACTTGTTGGTGGGAGGGATTTCTATTTTTTCTGTGCTGACCAATTTGGCGAATGTTTCAATTTGGAGAGCGTATTGAGTAATGCATTTCATATCACGAAGTGTTGTTTTTGCATTTATGGTGTCCAAACCGGAAGTGTCTGTAAATGTAGTGTTTAGTGCACCAGCATTTACAGCAATGGTGTTCATTTGTGTTACGAAATCATCGTGTGAATCAAGTATGGAGTGCCCCAAAACAATTGCACAGTCTGTTGCATCGTGAACTAACATTGCCGCAAGAAGATCATGCACGGAAAGTGTTTCTCCGTATTTTAAACCTATATGATAGTTATTGTTATAATCAAATCCATCAAGTAATCCGTTTTCAACAGTAACAGTTTTACTGAGATCAGAACAGTTTTCGAGCACTGTGATTGCGGTGACAATTTTTACAAGGTTACCGGGAGCAAATGTAGTATCTGCGTTTTGTTCGAACAAAACAGCACCGGAGGTTAAATCTTCCATAAGGATATATTTTGCGTGAGGTGAGTATTCTGTTTGGACTTCTTCAGATGTAGGCTCTTCTCCGTAAACGGTTGAAAATGTTAAAGTATTTAAAATATTAGCGATTAAAACTATAAAAATCATGAGAACAGATTTGAATTTTTTCACTGTGTATTCTCCTTCGTTTATTATATACATATATAATAGCATATATTTTTGAAAATTTCCATAGTAATATGAATAAAATTTGAAAAACTGTGCATATTTCAAATAGTATTGCAGTTTTGTGTAAAAGCTTTAACTGATTACGGACATTTTGTCAATGTTTGTGGCAAAGTAAATAAAAAGTAAATTTTTTTAAAAAAACAGTTGACAAAAAAACAGGCTTATGTTATTATAATCAAGTCGCGTGTGACACGGGCTTGACCGAGTTACAAAACGACATTTGATCTTTGAAAAATGAACAGTATGAGAGGTTCTCGAAAAGAGAATTTGAGTTGAAGCGAAATGCTTTTAATTCAGTAAATTAAGTTAGTGTTTTTATGAGCTAACAAACTTCAAAAAGAACTTTAATCAGAATGTGATTCTGATTTGAATTTTTTATTGAGAGTTTGATCCTGGC
>JAFQBA010000015.1 GCA_017416845.1 Clostridia bacterium | reverse complement strand
TAAATGTTACCGAAGAAGAATTTCAAAATGTTATCCATTTAATCAATAGTAGACCAAGAAAATGTCTTGGCTATTTATCACCACTTGAATTTTTGTCTAAAAAGTGTTGCACTTGACTTGACAATTTGCCGGGGACCTCGTAAGCGGTGGAGGGATTGTAACAAACTGCCTCAATTGCAGTATTTGTGCTTGCTTAGGATATTTATCATTTAACAATCCCTCAGTCACTTCGTGACAGCTCCCTTTACACAAGGGAGCCTTTCGCACTTGTGTTAAACAGAGCGACAAACCCCAATTTATATACACTGCTTTCGCTTACAAATTCTTTGTGAATCAGAGAACAACAATAATATAAATTTTTATAACTTTGGAGGGATAACAATGATTTTTCCAACCCCGAAACACGAACAGTATTTTGAAAAGTCATATGCAATGAAAGCCTATGACGACAATCTCGACCTTTTGTATCTTTATGAAAAATACAAAAACGGTAACGAAGATTTGACAATCAAAAATGATGTTACACTCAAAGAAGATGCCTACATTCTTGTGATTGACGAAAACGGTATCACAGTTACGGCAGGGTACGAAAACGGTGTTTTCAGAGCTGTTACAAGCTTAAAACAGCTTCTCAAACAAAACGGAGCAAATCTTCCTTACTGTGAAGTTAAGGATGATCCCGATTTTGTTAAACGTAGCTATATGCTCGACATCAGCCGTTGCCGTATGCCAAAGCCGGAATACATTTGTCGTCTCATTGACCTTCTTGCTGACCTCAAATACAATGAGTTCCAGCTCTATATGGAAAGCTTCTGCTTCAAATACGATACCCTCAGCGAATACACAAAAGACTTTGACTGTCTCGATGCCGACGACATCAAATTTCTTGACCAATACTGTGCCGACCGTTTCATAGATCTCGTTCCGAATCAGAACTGCTTCGGACATCTTGCACTGTGGCTTGACCAGGACGAATTCAAACATCTCAGAATAGGTAACGACGAAGTTAACACAGGCACAATCAATCCTCTTCTTGATGAATCCTTTGAATTTGTTGATAAGCTTTTCTCTGCACTACTCCCCAACTTCCGTTCGGAATATGTTAATATCGGTCTTGACGAAGCATACGGTCTCGGTAAATATCAGATTGAAGAGCTTTGTAACGAGATTGGTCCCGAAAATGTATTTATGGACTGGCTTAACAAAGTTGCCGATCACATTAAGAAAAAATACAACAAAAAAGTTCAGTTCTGGTCAGATATGGTTTGCGGATATCCCGAAAGCTTTAAAAGAGTTCCCGAAGGTGCAATTGCGCTTAACTGGGGCTATGACATAGCCAAAACAGCTCTCCTCGAACGCCGTTGTATGGATCTTAAGGCGAAAAATACACCTTACTACATCTGCCCCGGTAATGCCACATGGATTGCGCTCACGGGACGCTTTGATGTTTGCAGTGTGAATCTTCGTGCCTGCGGTGAATTTGGAAGAGAACACGGTGCAATCGGCTACATGGTAACCGACTGGGGATGCGGCGAGGGTCACACCCATTTCCCCGTGTGGAGTCTTGTTCCTGCAGCTCTTGGAGGTCAGTATGCATGGAATGTGGGTGAGCCTCAAAACGGCGGTACACTAAAAGCTCACAACATACACAACTCCGAAAAATATATTGACGAAAATATATTTGGCGGTGCAAAGGTTTCACGCTGGCTCTATAAGCTTGCTCAGTACTATCTCCTTGAACCCGAAAGAATTCACTGCTCAACAATGTGCGGTTTCATCATCAGAAAGCCTTTGAATGAAACTGCTGTTGAACCATTCTTCGACCTGAAAGATTGCGGCGACGATTTCTACTTTGAAAATGTAACTGCATATGTTCAGAAATGTATTGATGCAGTTGAAAAAGTTGACTTTGACGAAAATTGGAAACGTCAGGTTATTGTTAATGCAAAAATGGTAATTTTGTCTTCCGACCTTTGCATAATCCGTATGCATCAGACCGCAGAAAACGATGAAATCGACCGTTTGGTTGCTCTTATCGACGAGATTCACGAAGAATATACATACCTTTGGGACAAAGAAAATTATCCCGAAGGAAAAGACCACTTCCTCTCACAGATTCGTGACAGAAAAAAAGAACTTTTGGCAATGAGAAAATAAAATTTTAAAAATCGCCTCTTTCAAAGGGGCGGTTTTTGTATGGAGCGATAAATTCATTTTTTCATTGACATTAGTACTCGCATGATGTATAATAATTTAAGATTTTAAAGAAGGAGATGCATTCAAATGTCACACAAGGTTAAAAGTTTTTGCGATAGATTAAACATAGAATATCATGAGGAACTTGATTCGTATTATGAAAAAGGTCTTGCTTTATATGAAGAGAAAGGTCTTTTTGCGATAGATAAAGAACGTATTACTTATTATCACAAAAAATACAACATTTTCAGAAAATGGTTTGATGATGTAATTGCGGCTTGTGATGCAATTAAGGCTGACGAAGACCTTATTGTTTTTATTTACACACTTGTTGCAGTTATAGAAGATAATGCTCCTCTTACAATTATCCCGATGCCTAATCGTGAAAGCATCGAAACTGATCACGCTCCGCTTTTTTCACTTCTTTATTTCCTTGAAGATATGGTTGGTGATATGGAAAAGAGAGGGGTTCCTCACGAAGTGATTTCCGACACTCTTTATGGGTTTGACAGTGAGATGAACGACTATTATTCGATGTTTGGAAGAAGTGGTGTTCGTACGTATGTAGGATGGTTTCTTCTCTTTGTTCGCAAAGAAATTATCAGAGTGGGCAGATTTCAAATGCAATTCAAAAAGTTCTCCGATAAAATAAGGGCATTTGAAAAAGACGGTGACATCAAAATTCTCATGGATGGTGTTGAAGTACATAAAAAAGGTATGCTCTTTGGTTCTAAAAATCAGGATGACGAAGCAGGAAAATACTATGCAGAAATCACAGAGGATGAAAACGGTATCACAGGCTATCCTGTTGATGAATTGGGTAACTGTATTCCTGAAAAGATCACATTGAACGGTTACAAAGAGTTCCTTAAACCGGGCGACGATGTAATCAGTGTTCACATTCCTTCTGACGGTCCTCTTGATTATGAATACAGCGAAAAATCCTATGAGGAAACAATCAGAATAGTAAAAGAATGCTATCCTGAATATAATTTCAAGGCTTTTGCATGCTGGTCATGGCTTATGGCAAAAGAAATCAAGCTCATTATGGGAAGAGACACCAATATCACTCGCTTTGCCGACAAATATCATGTATACCCCATTAAGAGCGTTGGATTTGGCGTATTTGCATTTTTATTCAATCTTCCCGGTCCGGTTGATCCAAAGGATCTTCCCGAAAAAAGTTCTATGCATAAGCTTGTAAAGAAATATCTTATGGACGGAAATGTACTTTACGAAAGAGGCGGAATCATAAAGCTTTGATTTCACACCCATTTCCTCCACTTTTCGACAAAAAATCCAAAATATTGATTTTAGGTAGTTTTCCTTCGGTAAAATCCCGTGAACAAATGTTTTTTTACGGACATCCTCAAAACCGATTCTGGAAAGTTATGAGCAAGGTTTTTGAAATAAAAGAATTAAATACAATTGAGCAAAAGAAAGTGTTTTTACACTCTCACGGTATTGCCCTTTGGGATGTTATCGCTTCGTGCG
Source organism: Clostridia bacterium (assembly GCA_017416845.1). GTDB lineage: Bacteria > Bacillota > Clostridia > UMGS1810 > UMGS1810 > RGIG1828. Next base: position 12,065 of record JAFQBA010000015.1, on the reverse strand, counting down.
AAATAACGGGCAGCTCAGACAGTTCAATCAGAAATGTCATTTCCAATGACATTTCTGTTATTTTAAAAACCGCTAACATAAATCAGATTTTTGTTAATGGCAAAACTGCAGAAAAATATTTTAAAAGGTTTACATCAAAACAAATTGACCGTGAAGCCGTTTGTCTTCCGTCCACATCACCGGCAAATGCTGCATGGTCATTGGAGCGTCTCGTGGATTCATGGAAAATTATAAGGAGATTTACATATAATGAAATTTGATGAAAAATGGATTTGGCTTCCGGAAGATAAATATCCCAATTGCCGGGAAACAAAATTTTCGGCTTTTGATAATGAAGCTGACGGAAATTATACTGTTGCTGAATTTAAAAAAGATTATTGTTTTGAAAAAACAATTGTTAGTGCTAAACTCATTTTCAGCGGTGATACAAGCTTCGTTTTATATGCTAACGAACAATTTGTGGCAACAGGTCCTGCATCAACGGGTGGAGATTACCTTGACAAAACATGTCCCGGTGAGTATTACAGTTTTGAAATGATTATTACTCCAAATTCTACGAGACTTTCGTTTTATTCCATTGTAAAAATGGGACCATGGCAGATTTACGAATATTCCAAGGGTCACGGCGGATTTATGCTTTGTGCTTTTCTTACGTTTGAAGATGGTTCATCACAAACTGTTACAACAGACTCCACATGGCTTGTAAGGAAGAATAATTATTACATATCCCCTGTGAGATATGACTCATCTCTTTTGCCTGATAATTATGTTTTTGCTGAGGAAATTAAGAACATTTGGTGTTCAACTATTGCTCCGATTCCTGTACGAGATGAAGAATATATTTATCCCGTTGAGGGCAGTTGCTTCTCTTTTGATGCTAATGAAGAAAATATACTTGAACTAAATTTAGATAGAATTTACGCAGGTTTTGTTTTTATAAAAGTAAAAACCGATGGAAAACTTTTTGTTGACATAATATGCAAAGAATATGACGAAGAAGGAACGGAAGAAAAACTTATTTTTACTCATGACGATGTGTATCGTGGGTTTATGATGCATAGTGCAGGTAAGCTTTGTCTTAATGTGAAAAATCTTTCATTATATAAATCCGAAATAGAGGTTGCATTTATTTCAACTTATTATCCTGTATTGTGTGAAGCAAAAACTGTTACAGACAATGATGATATAAACCTTGTTTTGGATGTTTGTGCTCATACTCTTAAAATTTGCAGACAAACACATCATTTGGACAGCCCAAAACATTGCGAACCGCTTTGTTGCACAGGTGATTATTATATCGAAACCATGATGAATGTTTTTTCATTTGGCGATACAAAACTTTCTGAGTTTGATGTTTTGCGTACTGCAATGATGATTGAAAAACAAAACGGAAAGATGTTTCACACAACTTATTCTCTCATATGGGTTAGAATGCTTTGGGATGTATATATGTTAAGTGGTAATGCCGAACTTTTGAAAAAAAGCGAAAATTCACTTGACATACTTTTAAATCTTTTTGAAACCTATGTTGGATGTAACGGTCTTATTGAAACTCCGCCTGATTATATGTTCGTTGACTGGATTTATGTTGATGAACTATCCGTGCATCATCCGCCAAAAGCTCTCGGTCAGACTGCTTTGAATATGTATTATTATATGGCACTTGATTACTCTGAGAAAATTTATCGTCAGATAGGTGAAAATAAAAAAGCCGACAAATCCAATGAAAAAAAGTTGAGATTGAAACATTTTGTTAATACACTTCTATTTGATACTGAAAAAAGGATATATTTTGAAGGACTCAACACTCCCACACCAAGCCATCTTATAAGTAAGTTTATGCCTGAGAATACATCAAAAAGATATTATCTTAAACATTCAAACATACTGTCTGTATACACAGGTGTTTGTGAGAAAAAATATCAAAATAGTATTATTGACAAAATAATGAATGAAGAAATTGAAGGCGATTATCAGCCGTACTTTGCTCATTATCTTCTGGAAGCAATTTTCAAATGTAATCTTACAAAAAAGTACACGTTAAAAGTGATTGAAAAGTGGATTGAACCTGTGAAAAAATGTCCTAAAGGACTGGTTGAAGGTTTTGTAGCACCGGAGCCTTCTTATAGATTTGATCACAGCCATGCATGGGGAGGGACACCTCTTTATTCACTGCCAAAAGCGTTAATGGGACTTGAAATAAACAAAGTAGGTTTTAAAGAAATTACGCTAAGTCCTTCACTTCTCGGTTTTGAATTTGCAAATGTAAATTTGCCGACTCCTTACGGCATGGTTGAACTTAAATTAAAAAAGGGGGAGAAACCTGTCGTTTCACATCCTGATGAGATTAAAGTTAATATTAATCAGAGAGGATTACTGCAATGAATAGTTCTGAATTTATTTTTAGTTTATACAATGGTGTTAAAATGCCTGCACCGGGATTTGGTACATGGCGAGCATCGAAGGGGCTTCAAGCAGAAAATGCAGTGTCCGATGCTCTCGAATCCGGATATCGTCACATTGACACTGCTGCGGCTTATCAAAATGAAGAAAGCATTGGAAAGTCAATTAAGCAATCTGAAATTCCGCGTGAAGAGATATTTGTTACAAGTAAATTATGGACGACCAATCGTGGATACAGCAAAGCTCTTTCGGCTTTTGATGAAACTTTGAACAGACTCGGACTTGACTATCTCGATTTATATCTCATTCATTGGCCTGCAAACCATGTTACAAACGAGAACTGGGATGAAATTAATCTGGATACATGGAAAGCTCTTGAGAAGCTTTATACCGATGGCAAGGTCAGAGCAATAGGTGTCTCAAACTTTATGACAAAGCATCTTAATTCACTTTTAAAAAGCAGCATAATTCCCATGGTAAATCAGATTGAATATCATCCGGGGTTCATGCAACAGGATGTGGTTAATCTTTGCAAAGAAAACAACATTCTCGTTGAAGCATGGTCACCGCTTGGGGCAGGAAGGGTGCTTGATAATCCTGACATAAAAATTATTGCAGATAAATATGGGAAAAGTGCAGCTCAGATTTGCATAAGATGGTGTTTGCAAAATGGGGTGTGTCCGCTTCCGAAATCTGTTAACAAATCGAGAATTGTACAAAATATTGATGTGTTTGACTTTGAAATTTCGGGCCCGGATATGGAGTATATAAATAATTTGTCAACATTTGGGGAATCGGGTCATAATCCTGATACAATTGTATTATAAAATTGTCATATTTCGCAATATGGTTTTCTTGCATTTTTATTAAAGATATGTTATAATGTTAAAAGTTAGCATAAAATTGGCATGGAGGAAGATATAATGGGAAAACTGGATAAAGCAGTAAAAAAAGAAACGCTGTATATCGCCATATGGGTGATAATATTAAGTGTTTTGATGCAGTCTGTTTTTCTTGCCATCGGAAAATGGGATTATACTGTTTTACTCGGAAATCTTCTTTCGGGCTCATTTGTGACTTTGAATTTTCTCTTGATGGGTATAGGAGTTCAGAAAGCACTTTCAAAAAATGATGAGAAAGTTGCAAGAAATACGATAAAGCTTTCACAAACGATGCGTACTTTTATGCTTTTTATCGTTGCAGCAATCGGTGCAATTTTGGATTGTTTCAATATATGGGCGGTTGTTATTCCGTTTGTTTTTCCACGGATTGCTTTTTTAATCAGTGGTTTCACTAAAAGAAATTAATATGAGGAGGTGAGACTGTTTATTATGAAATCTGAAAAATCAAATAGTTTCAGAATTATCGATTATTTACTTATACTTATGATGGTATTACCTATAGTAGTCTTAATTACTATTAAACTTTTGACAAACGTTCCTTCCGACGGGATTAATGTAAGCGGAGCAAGAATCTATTTTGAAATTCCGTTGCCTATACAGAATTTGCTTATCACGGAATCTCAAATAAATTCATGGATGGTAATGATTTCCATTACCGGACTTTGCCTTTATCTTACACATGGTATTGATGTTAAGGCAAGAAATAAGAGACAGCATCTTGCAGAATGGATTGTTGAAAAAACCGATAATCTTGTAAAAGGTAATATGGGAGAGTATTTTATAGCTTTTTCACCGTTTATAGGTGCAATACTCGGACTATCAGCTTTTTCGAGCCTTATATGTCTGTTTGGTCTCTATTCACCTACTTCGGATATTAATGTAGTTGGCGGATGGGCAATACTCACTTTCATTTTAATCACATATTACAAATCAAAGTGTGGTCCGTGGGTTTATATTAAAAGTTTTGGAGATCCGGTTGCTCTTTTGGCTCCGCTAAATATTATCAGTGAGGTTGCAACCCCAATCTCGATGGCTTTCCGTCATTATGGTAATGTACTTTCAGGATCGGTAATTTCGGTTCTCCTTGCTGCAGGTTTGCAAGGGCTTTCGTCAATGGTTTTAGGATGGCTCCCCGGGGTTTTGGGAGATATTCCATTCTTGCAAATTGGTATTCCTGCTGTATTGTCAATATATTTTGATGTGTTCAGCGGATGTCTTCAGGCGTTCATCTTTGCAATGCTTACAATGCTCTATGTTTCAGGTGCATTTCCAATGGAAGAATATTTTAAACGTAAAAAGAATAAACAAACAAAAGCAATGTCTAATTAAATATATTTTAAACAGGAGGTTTTTATCATGAAAATTGCTATTGCTATTATTTTAGGATGTTGTGCTCTTGGTGCAGGTACCGCTATGATCGCAGGTATCGGACCGGGTATCGGTGAAGGTAACGCTGTTGCAAAAGCGTGTGAAGCCATAGGTCGCCAGCCGGAGTGCAAGAGTGAAGTTACATCAACAATGCTTATGGGGTGTGCTATTGCAGAAACAACAGGTCTTTATGCTCTTGTTATTGCAATTCTTCTCATTTTTGTTGCACCCGAAATGTTTATTGAGCTTTTAATTAACTACAAATAATTAATTTATACAGGAGTGTATAATATGCAAACACTGGATGTCATTTCTGTCAATTTATGGCAGATTCTGATTTCCCTCATTAATCTTGTTTTGCTTTTTCTCATTATCAAAAAATTTTTGTATAAACCTGTACGCAAGGTTTTGAAACAGAGACAGGATGAAATCGATAATCTTTATAACGAAGCAAATACAGCTAATGCATCAGCACAGGAAAACATGAAGCTTTGGGATGAAAAAATTAAAAGTGCCAAATCTGAAGCTGACAGCATAATTTCTGATGCTGCCATGAAAGCCGACCTTCGTAAAAATGATATTATTTCAGAAGCAAAACAAACAGCTGAAGGCATAATTCGTCAAGCTGAAAATGACGCTGAGCTTGAACGCAGAAAAGCCGAAGCTGAAATCAAAACCGAAATTGTTGATGTTTCAGCAGCTCTTGCCAAGAAAATTCTTGAGCGTGAGATTAACATTAATGATCACAAAGAAATGATTGATTCCTTTGTGAATAATCTCGGTGATGAACAATGATGGAATCAGGCAGAGAATATGCACAGGCTTTGTTTATGATTGCAAAGGAAAATTCATCTGAAAACATGTATCTTGAATGTCTTGAAGATATTGAAATTTGTTTTGATGAAAATACTAAATATATCGATTTTCTTTCTTCGGTTAATATTTCCAAAAATGAACGTTTATCGGCGATTGACGAGGCTTTTTCAAAGTCAATGCCTGAACACATTGTTTCATTTTTGAAAATTCTTTGTCAACGTGAACGAATCGGCTTGTTTAAAGATTGCGTCAAAGAATATAAAGCACTTCATAGTTTTTCGTCAAAAACAGTTACGGCTAAAATTACATCTGCTTTTGAACTTGATGATGACGAAAAAAACAGTGTTTTGAAAAAGATTGAAAAAGTAAAAGGATGCTCTGTTGTAGCAGAGTATGTTGTTGATCCGTCATTGATTGGCGGTATTACAGTTGAAACAGAAGGCTCAATAATTGATAACAGCATCAGGAGCCGACTTTGCGATGTAAAGGAAGTGATGAATCGTGAGCAGTAAGATTGAAGAAATCAGCAGTATTATTAAAAAGCAAATAGAAAATTATAATTCCAAAATCGAAATGAAAGAAACAGGAAATGTTATTCTCGTCGGTGACGGTATAGCACGTGTATACGGACTCAGAGATTGCATGGCAAACGAGCTTCTTGAGTTTGAAGATGGTTCATTTGGAATGGCACAAAACCTTGAGGAGGAAACAGTTTCTGTTGCATTGCTTTCTGATGATAATAACATCAGAGAGGGCAGTTCTGTAAAGAGAACAGGTAAAGTATTATCTGTTCCGGTGGGGGATGCTTTACTTGGAAGAGTAGTCGATGCTCTTGGTAAGCCAATTGACGGTAAAGGTCCAATTTCCTCAACACAAACACGCCCCATAGAATCTGAAGCTCCGGGTATCATAGAAAGAAAAAGTGTATCTGTTCCTCTTCAGACAGGAATCAAAGCTATTGACAGTATGATTCCTATAGGCAGAGGTCAACGTGAGCTTATCATCGGTGACCGTCAAACAGGTAAAACAGAAATTGCTATTGATACCATTATAAATCAAAAACATTCTAACGTAATTTGTATTTATGTGGCCATTGGCCAAAAGAGTACATCTGTTGTACAGCTTGTTAATGAACTGGTAAAAAATGGTGCTATGGAATATACAATTGTTGTTTCGGCTTCTGCTTCCGAATCGGCTCCGCTTCAGTATATTGCACCATATTCGGGTTGCGCTATGGCAGAGTATTTCCGCGAGCAGGGAAAGGATGTTCTCATAATCTATGATGATTTGTCAAAGCACGCTGTAGCATACCGTGCTCTTTCTCTTCTGATCAGACGCCCGCCCGGCAGAGAAGCTTATCCAGGTGATGTATTCTATTTGCATTCACGTCTTCTTGAACGTGCCGCTTGCGTTGCTCCGGAATATGGTGGTGGATCAATAACCGCTCTTCCTATTATTGAAACTCAGGCCGGGGATGTATCGGCTTATATTCCGACAAATGTTATTTCCATAACAGACGGACAGATATTTCTTGAAACAGAGCTTTTCCATGCAGGTATTATGCCGGCTATAAACCCGGGTATATCTGTTAGCCGAGTTGGTGGTTCTGCTCAGCTTAAAGCAATGAAAAAAGTTTCCGGTGAACTAAAACTTTTGTATTCTCAATATCGTGAGCTTCAAGCGTTTGCACAGTTTGGCAGTGATCTTGATTCTGATACAAAATCTCGTCTTGCGCTTGGCGAAAGAATAGTTGAAGTTCTTAAACAGGGAAGGAATGTTCCTGTAAGGGTTGGATGTCAGGTTGCTATTGTTTATGCAGTTATCAACGGATATCTTGATAATGTTGCAGTAGATAAGGTTGCTGATTATGAGAAAGATCTTTTTGTTCTTTTAGAAAATCAGTATTCTGATCTTCTCAAACGTTTTGAGGATGGATATTATGAAGACTGTGACGTCGAAACTCTTAAAGATGCACTTTCTAAAATGCAGAGGTGATAGACATGGCTGCTGATATTAAAAGCTTGCGTAACAGAATTAAAAGTGTCGATTCTACACTGCATCTTACAAAAGCAATGGGACTTGTTGCTTCGTCCAAAATCAGACGTGCAACTGAGGGTATGAACAAATCAAAAGCATTTTCAAAAGCTATTTCTGACATTATAAATGTTTTGACAACGAGCTCTGAGTGTGCCAAAAGTCCCTATATGCAAAAAAAAGAAGTAAAAAAGACTAAAATAATTATTATTGCCGGAGACAGAGGTCTTGCAGGCGGATATAATGCAAATGTTTTCAGACTTGCAAAGGAATATGATGGTTGCGAATTTATTCCCATCGGTAAGCGAGCATGTGACCGTTTTGGCGAAGGATTTGTCAGTGCGGAATATTTTATGGCAAAAGATGCTATAGAGCTGTCTAACAAGCTTTGCGATGAATTTGTAAACGGTGATTTTGATAAGCTTGGGATTATCTCTACAAAATATATTTCCATGATGAGTCAAGAACCGGTAATTAATTGGATTTTACCCCTTGAGAAAGCAGATAATCAAAAAAGTGTTTCCATGGTTTTTGAACCTGATGAAATAACTATTTTGAATTATGCCGTTCGTGAATATGTTGCCGGCGTCATCAGTGCATGTGTTCGCGAAAGTTTTGCTTCTGAAGTCGCCGCCAGACGGTGCGCTATGGATTCTGCAGGCAAAAATGCTCAGGAAATGATTGATGATTTGCAACTTTCCTATAACCGTGCAAGACAAGATGCCATTACCCAAGAGCTCACTGAGATTGTAGCGGGTAGTGGTGTATAAAGGAGGTTATTTAATTGGCAAAAAATGCTACAGGTATGGTTTCTCAGGTCATGGGACCTGTTGTTGACGTACGTTTTGACGATGGAACTTTGCCTGCAATATATAATGCTTTGACAATGCAAAACAGAGATAAAACTCTTACAGTTGAAGTTGCTCAGCACATAGGCGATAACATTGCACGTTGTATCGCTATGGCTTCCACAGACGGATTACAAAGAGGTACTCTTGTTACAGATACCGGAAATCCAATTTCAGTTCCTGTTGGTCGTGAGACCCTTGGCAGAATTTTTAATGTTCTTGGTGAATGTGTTGATAACAAGCCCAATCCCGAAACTGCCGAGCGCTGGAATATTCACAGAAGCGCTCCCGATTATGATGAACTTGCAACATCAACAGAGATTCTTGAAACCGGAATTAAGGTTATAGACTTTATTTGTCCATTCTCAAAAGGGGGCAAAATTGGTCTTTTTGGCGGTGCCGGTGTTGGTAAAACTGTTCTTATTATGGAACTTATTAATAACGTTGCCAAACAGCATGGCGGTCTTTCCGTTTTTACCGGAGTTGGCGAAAGAACTCGTGAAGGAAATGACCTCTACAATGAAATGATTGAATCGGGTGTGCTTTCAAATACAACACTTGTTTACGGACAAATGAATGAGCCGCCCGGAGCAAGAATGAGGGTTGGTCTTTCGGGTCTTACCATGGCGGAATATTTCCGCGACGAAGAAGGTCAGGACGTACTTTTGTTTATCGATAATATCTTTCGTTTCACTCAGGCAGGTTCTGAAGTTTCTGCGCTTCTCGGTCGTATGCCTTCAGCTGTTGGTTATCAGCCGACTCTTGCAAATGAAATGGGTGATTTGCAGGAAAGAATTACATCAACAAAAAAAGGTTCAATCACATCTATTCAGGCGGTTTATGTGCCTGCTGATTACCTTACCGATCCTGCTCCTGCTACAACTTTTGCTCACCTTGATGCAACAACTGTTTTATCAAGAAGCATTGCATCTCAGGGTATTTATCCTGCTGTTGATCCGCTTGAATCAACAAGTCGTATTCTTTCACCCGATATTCTCGGTGAAGAGCATTACAAAGTTGCAAGAGAAGTTCAGAGAATTCTTCAGCGTTATCAGGAACTAATGGACATTATAGCCATCATGGGTATGGATGAGCTTTCCGATGAAGATAAATTGCTTGTATCAAGAGCGAGAAAGATCCAGAGATTTTTATCACAACCTTTCCATGTTTCTGAAAAATTCATTGGTATTGCAGGAACATACGTTCCGCTTTCCGAAACAATCAGAGGATTCAAAGAAATTGTTGAGGGCAAGCATGATGATTTGCCTGAATCCGCATTTCTTTTTGTCGGTACAATTGATGAAGCGGTTGCAAAGGCAAAAAAAGCCTAATATTTGACATGAAGAAAGGATTTTTGTTTAATGAATACCTTTAATCTTTCAATTTCTTCTCCTGATGGTGAGGTTTTTAATGAAAGTGTTTTGAGAATAATTGTAAGAGGTTCAGAAGGTGAACTTGCTGTTATGGCTAAGCATATTCCTTTTGTCACAACAATAAAATCCTGTGAATGTAAAATACTTATGGAAAATGACATGGAAAAAATCGGATATGCAGACGGCGGAATCCTGACTGTATCAGATGACAAAGTAACACTTTTATCAAGCAGTTTTCATTGGTGATTTATAATCAGCGAATCAATTTGGTTCGCTGATTTTTTTGAATTTTCAAACATATATTGATTTTTTTGTCAAAAAGGTATATAATGTTTAAAGAATAGGAGTGATCAAATGAAACATATTGGTTTTATTATTTTAATTAGCTGTATACTTTGTTTTTCTGCTTGTTCTTCAGATTCGGATTCTGTAAATAATAAAGATGCCGAACCTGTTGCATCTTCAGTTGGCTTTTCCGAGCCCTCCTCAACATCATCATCAGAACCGACTGTTGAACACAAAAGAGTTATTTTTGAGGTTGAAAATTACGGTAACTTTGTAATTGAAACCTTCCCCGAGCATGCTCCGGATACTGTAAAACACTTTTTATCCCTTGTATCGGACGGATATTATAACGGTTTTGCCATTTCACAGATTATCCCGGGAGATATTATGCTGACATCAGAGGAATCTACAGAAACATCATCGGCAAGCGATGCGACTTTTTGTAACACTGTAAATGGTGAGTTTGCACTTAACGGAAGAAGTAACACTTTAAAACTTGATAAATACACGGTTGCGCTCACTCATATTCCTGAAGAATATGACAGCGGTATGGCACAGTTTATGATTATATTGTCAGATAACAATGAATATAGCGGTAAGTATGCAGGCTTTGGCCGTGTAGTCGAAGGTCAGGATGTTATAGATAAGATAGTTGCGGCATCGTGCGATTACAACGGAAAACCAAATTCGCCAATTGTGATGAAAAAAGTATATATAAATGAATAATTTTTGTGTTAATTTTTTAACGGACATGTCTTGCATATTTTTACTTTTTATAGTAAAATATACATTAAGATAAAAAAATTTATATCTCTAAGGAGGAAATAAAAATGGCAGTTAAAGTTGCTATTAATGGTTTTGGCCGTATCGGCCGTTTGGCATTCAGACAGATGTTTGGTGCAGAAGGTTATGAAGTTGTTGCTATCAACGACCTCACAGATCCTAAAATGCTTGCTCATCTCTTAAAGTATGACTCTTCACAGGGCAGATACGACGGACACACCGTTGTTGCAGGTGAAGATTCCATCACTGTAGATGGCAAAGAAATCAAAATCTACGCTATCAAAGATGCAAACGAATGCCCCTGGGGCGAGCTCAACGTTGACGTTGTTCTCGAATGCACAGGCTTCTATTGCTCAAAAGATAAATCTCAGGCTCATATCAATGCCGGTGCAAAGAAAGTTGTTATTTCTGCTCCTGCAGGCAATGACCTCAAAACTATCGTATTCAGCGTAAACGAAGATACTCTCACAGCTGACGATACAATTATTTCTGCAGCTTCTTGCACAACAAACTGCTTGGCTCCCATGGCTAAAGCTCTCAATGATTATGCTCCCATCCAGAGCGGTATTATGTCAACAATTCACGCTTACACAGGCGACCAGATGATTCTCGATGGTCCCCACAGAAAAGGTGACCTCAGAAGAGCAAGAGCAGGTGCTGTTAACATTGTTCCTAACTCCACAGGTGCTGCTAAAGCTATTGGTCTTGTTATTCCCGAACTCAATGGCAAGCTCATCGGTTCTGCTCAGCGTGTTCCCGTTCCCACAGGTTCAACAACAATCCTCACAGCTGTTGTTAAAGGAACAGACGTTACAAAAGAAGGCATCAATGCTGCTATGAAAGCTGCTGCTTCTGCTTCTTTCGGTTACAATGAAGATGAAATCGTATCTTCTGATATCATCGGTATCACATACGGCTCACTCTTTGATGCTACTCAGACAATGGTATCAAAAGTTGCTGACGATCTTTATGAAGTTCAGGTTGTTTCATGGTATGACAACGAAAACTCATACACCAGCCAGATGGTTAGAACAATTAAATATTTTGCAGAACTTGCATAATTTAATTACATTTAATCCAAACCGCTTACAGCAATGTAGGCGGTTTTCTTTAAAAAGAAAAGTTCCGTTGTGATTTTATGTGCGTTTATTTGAGTTAAAATTAGACATCTTATACATTTTCTTAATTCACAATGAAACTTATCTTCGAAAATAAATGCACCGCTTTTGACTTGAAATTTTGTCAAAGCGGTG
>JAFQBA010000001.1 GCA_017416845.1 Clostridia bacterium | reverse complement strand
TTTTTGCTCTTGCCAAATCTCACCCTCGAAGTACCTTTGTACTCCTTCGGGCACGTGCGAATCGGGAATACTTCCCGACTCGCATTCGATTTGACAATTCTGAATCGTTTTTTCCTGTCCCCGAGGCAAAGTAAAAATTGCTTGCAATTTTTACTTTGCCGAGTCGTCGTTCCTTGTGTTAAACTTCCCGATAAACTCCAATTTAACAATTCTAAACATTTTTCTGTTTACTATTTTTATTTTCTTATTGCACGATATTCTCTCGGCGAATATATTTCATATTCCCTGAAGATATGGTTAAAGTGCGCCTGAGATTTGAACCCGCACATTTTTGCAATTTCGCCTATAGGCTTGTCGGTTTCTGTCAGCATAAGCTTTGCTTTTTCAAGTCTGAGATAATTTATATATTCAACAACGGTTCGCCCTGTAGCTTTTTTAAAGCTTCGGCAAAGATGAAATTCACTGAGAAAAAATTTTGACGAAAGCTGTGTAAGGGTGATTTGGTAAGTGTAATTGCGGTTTAGAAAATCGAGAATCAGCGATATTCTCTCGCTGTTTTTTTCTTGAATTTTTGTTTCGGTGAGAACATTTTCACCGGAAACAATGAGATAGAGCAGTTTATATATATACGCTGCCGTCATAATTTCAAAGTCGGCATTTTCAAACCCTTTTTCAGCGATGATTTGCTCAAGACCTTCGATGGTTTTTGTTATGCTGTCATAGGCTTCGGGATTTGTCACGATTATGGCATCTTTTAATGCAAATTTTTCGGCAAATTCCGATTTTGTTACAATGCTTTTGATAAGCCTTGACGGAAAGTTTATCACAAGGCGTTTGTATTCGGGCGGAGTGGTATTGAGGGTTTTGTGCATAACACCGGGGCTGATTAAAAGAATGTCTCCTTTTTTTATCCGATAAAAATTATTCTTCAAAAGAAGTCGCCTGCTCCCTTCCATAAGGAAATACAACTCAAAGCTGTTGTGGGTGTGACTTCGGCTCATATTGTTGTCTTCAAATTCTTCCAGGGAAAACTCAATTTCCGATGATTTTATGAAATGGTTGATTTTTAGCATAGTAGATACCTTCTTTTGGATTTCAAATTGGGGTTTGTCGGGGTGTTTGAAGATGAATTTTGCACCAGAGCGTTGCCTCCTTTGTGTAAAGGGAGGGGGACCGCGTAAGCGGTGGAGGGATTGTAGCAAACTGCCTCAATCGCAGTATTGGTGCTTGTTTGAGAGCTTATCATTTAACAATCCCTCAGTCACTTCGTGCCAGCTCCCTTTACACAAGGGAGCCTTTCGCTCTTGTGTTAAACTCCACACTAAACTCCAATTTGTTTTACTCTTTCTTCTTGCATTATACCACGTAAAATGGCAAAATACAACAAAAATAATGCCAATACAGCAATATATATGATATAAATTGTTATAGCATAGAATCAAAGATAAGGAGGAGTCAAAATGAATTTAAAAGATAAATCACCCCTTGAGCTTGGGAAAATGCTCTGCGATTCGCTTATGCACACCTATGAGCCTCAAAAATTACCGCCTGAGGGAGTTTTGTTCTACTGGCAGGGAGTGTTTTTAAGCGGTATGGAGCGTATTTACAAAAAATGCGGTGATAAAAAATATTTTAACTACATTAAGGATTATTGCGATAGTGTTCTCGGACCAAACGGCGAACTGTACGGATTTTGCCATGAGCTTACAACCGAGGACACGCCGCCACTTGCAAAATCGGCGCTTACAATGCTTGACCACAAACAGGCAACGCTGATTCTTTATAACCTCTATGACGAAACAGGCGACGAAAAATATATAAAGGCGGCAAAGCTTGCCGCAAAGTCAATGTATTTCTGGCCGGTCAACAGTGTCGGTGGCTATTGGCACATGATGACACAACACAATCAGATGTGGCTTGACGGTGCATATATGGCAGGACCCATCTCTGTTATTTATGCAAAACGATTTGGAGATACTGTTCTTCGGGAAAGAGCCATAAAACAGATTTTTATAATGGACGATTTTATGAAAGATAAAAAAACCGGACTCTATTACCACGGCTGGGACGAATCAAAGGAGGCACAGTGGGCAGACCCCGAAACCGGACTTTCCGCTCACATATGGGGCAGAGCTCTCGGGTGGTATACAGTTGCCATTCTTGATATTCTGGAATTTATTCCAAAAGACCATCCTGCAGTAGAGAGACTATCACAAATTGAAAGAGATTTGCTTTTCTCTCTCAAAAAATATCAGGATGAAAAAACGGGTATGTGGTATCAGGTGACGGACAAACCCGAAAGAGCAGACAACTGGGTTGAAAGCTCATGTACAAATCTTTTTATCTATTCATATGCAAAAGCAATAAGAACGGGAGTTGTTTCAAAAGAGGAGTTTGGCGAGTGCTTAGAGAAAGCCTATAGCGGAATTAAGGACAGACTTTTCATGAATGACGAAGGATATCTTGTTGTTGATAATGTGTGCGTGGGAACCTGCATTGAGTCGGGTACATATGAACACTACATTAACCGTGAGAAAACCCAAAACGATTTACACGGAGCAGGTGCATTTATTTTAATGTGCTCAGAAATGCAAAACTACAGAGATTTTTGCAATCAATAAAAGGAGTATTTAAAATGATAAAAATAAAAGACAGATTTGAAATATCAGATAACGAATATAATTACACCGTTGGTTATTACACAGCCAACAAATGGATTGACAACTCTGAATTTGTTGCTGCACGTTCCAAAAACGAACGTATAGCATCTTCAAAGGCTGAAGTGGAGCTTGTTAAAATTTCCCTTGAAACCGGTGAAAAAACAGTTTTGTGTAATGATGTTACAGGATTTACATCATATGTAGTACATCAAAATTTTGTATATTATGCAAATGGCAAACAGGTGAAAGAAATCGACACCAATACAGGTGAAATAACCGTTATATATGAAGATGAGTTTTATCCGGATGACCAATCTATAAAAATCAGCATGCCTGAAAAAACCAATGACGGAAAATTTTTGAGTATTTTTTATAATATAAAAGGGAAAGAAACTCTTTTTGCAGTTATTGATGTTGAAAAAAGAAGTGCAAAAAAGTTATGTGAAAAGGTGTTTTCAGAACCATTCTCTGTTGCAAATCACGGTATGATTTGCCCATCTGATCCACGCATCATATTTTTTGCTCACGAGGGTGACACACGTTATGTGTCAAACAGACTGTGGATATATGATGACAGAACAGGTCAGATGTATAACCTGGCAAAGCAGAATCTCGACATAAACGGCAACCTTGGTGACTGCTTCGGTCACGAGTCCTGGGCCCCCGACGGCAAAGGAATGTATTTTGTGAAATATCCGGTTTCTCCCGTGCCTCCAAGAGGCATTTGCTACGTTGACCTTAAAACAAGAGAAACAAAGCTTCTTTATTCAGGCTTTCCCTATTGGCACGTTGGAGTTTCTCCTGACGGAAGATTTCTCCTTGCCGATACTGTTATTGATTACACCGAAAGTGATGTTATTGTCATAGACCAAAATGACAAAACCGAAACCTTTATTGATAATGTTAAGGTGGATACTCATCCACGTCATCCACATCCGCAAATGTCACCGGACAACAAAACGGTTTTGTATACTGCCATTGACGAAAATGGAATGACGGTTATTAAGGGAGCAAAACTGGAATTAATATAATTGGAGTTTATCGTTCTGATTGTCAAGCCAATCAGAACAATGCAGAATGCAGAGTGCAGAATGCAAAATGACTCCCTGTGCAGTTGTCTGAATAATTTTGCATTTTGCATTTTGCATTCGGTGAGTTTGTATACAAACTCACCGATAAACCCCAATTTGAAATCGAAAAAAAGGTCTGATATGCTAAAAATTAACCATTTCATAAAATCATCGGAAATTGAGTTTTCTCCGGAAGAATTTAAAGTCAAATCAAGAATTATCCAACCTGAAAACAGGCAAAAATTCTGTGCATTTTTTCACCGGGAATTTGGATATGTCAATTATCTTTTTCATTTTGAAAACACTGCAAAACATTAAAATTTTGTGCAAAAACAAATCAATGCTTTTTGAGAAATACTACAAAGGCAATTTTGCTGATTTGCAATATGGGTGAAATCGGCATAAACATTACCAACAAGGGCAACAAATTAAACAAAATAACAGTTCTTGCTGCATTTTTCCTTAAATGCCGAACAACGCTTTTGCATTTCTTCGTTTGTTTGCGTCTTTTCGGCAAATCCGGTGTATTCTTTGCCTGCAATATCGTATTTTGACTCGGCAAGGTTGTTGTATTTCAATAATTCAATCTCTTTTATACCTTTTCCGAAGGTTTTAATGATTTGGGCAAAAGCATCTATATCATCGTCCGAATCATTCACTCCGGGTATAACAGGAATTCGCAGAATAATATTACTGTGTATGTTTGATAATTTTGTGATATTTTCGATTATCAGTTTGTTATCCTGACCTGTAAATTTGCGATGTTTTTCGGAATCGGGAATTTTCAAATCAGCAAAGAACAAGTCTGTAAAGGGTAACACCTCTTCAACATTTTTCCAAGGAACGAAAAAAGCACTTTCAACTGTTGTGTGAATGTCTTTGTCCTTGCACATTTTGGCAATTTCTTTTACAAATTGAGAATGGAGCAAACATTCTCCGCCCGAAAAGGTTACTCCTCCGCCTGATGCTGTGTAGTAGTGTTGGTCTTTTTTTATTTCTTCAAAAAGTTCCGTGACAGTCTTTTCTTCACCGCACAGACTAAGTGCAAGTGACGGACAGGCATCCGAACATTTTCCGCAGGCAGTACAATTTTCGCGCAAAAACAGCATATCGCTTCCTTGTATCTTGTGACACTCGGGACAAAGCTCAACGCATTTTCCGCAGTGAATGCATTTTGACTTAATATATAAAATTTGTTTTTGTGCGGACAAAGTTTCCGGATTGTGGCACCATTTGCAACTGAGACCACACCCTTTGAAATATACGACTGTTCTCACTCCGGGACCATCATGCAAAGACCCGCGTGCAATATTGGTAATATAAGCACTTACAGACATGAATGTTTTGTCCTTCCGATAATGTGATTTTGCAGCTCCGGCGAAAGCAGATTGAATTTCTGACTGAAGCCCGAAACTCTTACTGCAAGATTGTTATATTTTTCAGGGTATTTTTGTGCATCAATCAGTGTGTCTGCATCAATGGTATTAAATTGTACATTTTCAAGTCCCTTTTCACTGCTTGCAAGGAGAATGTCTGCAAGCAAAGGGATATTTCGATCTGTAAACAGCTTTGGGTCAACCTCAACAATTGCCGAAGTTGTACCGGGTGTGCGCTTTGTCGGTAATTTGGCGATAGAATTAAGCAAAGATGTAAGACCGTTAAAATCACGTCCCTGCATCGGAGATACACTGTAGGCTATAATTTCGCCTTTGCGTCTTCCGTCGGGAGATGCGGCACTTTCGCGTCCGTGATCAACCATCCAAAGGAAGGTAAAGGGTTGTGCATGGAAGGAAAGCCCGTATTTTTCGGACAATTCTTCAAGATAATCGCAAGCAGCATTTACGATATCAACTGCAATTGAGTCTACACTTTCAATATCATTACCAAACTTTGCGGCTTTGTTTATAAACTCAAGCCTTACACTTTCGTCGGGATAATCGTTGACTAAAATTTCTTTTATTTCCTCTAAGGAGTATTTCTTTTGCTTATACACAAACTCACGTATAACCTCAAGTGAATCTGCAAGGTTTGGTATTCCTCCAAGCATAATCTGGTAGTAGTCATACTTTGCACCTGCATCGTTAAAATCTCTTCCGGTTTCGATACAACCTTCCGTCAAAAGCGATTTGTATGGTCTGGGGCTGTTAATGACAGAGCATTCTGTATGTTTTTTCACACCGGAGCATGTTAAATCAAGAATATGAGAAATCTGTTTTTTAACAGCATCATAAAATTTATTGTAAGTATCCAGCTTGTCAAGTTCGCCTGTTTCAACACCTGTCTTAAAATCGGGATGCATCATACTGTTGCCGTTACACAGCACATATTCAATTGCTTTCAGCAGGTTGGTTTCACCTGTTACTGCGTGAGGGTTGGATTTTCCGGGGATAACGGTTTCGACGCATCCGATTTGTGTGTAGTCGTGTGCATCTTCTATAGAGATTCCCTTACTTGTAAGAGCAGGTATCATCACGTCGTCATTAAAGAAAAACGGAACGCCCTTTTGCACGTGTCCAACTACTTCAAGAGCTCGCTTTATAAATTCTTTTTCGGTATTTTCAGAATATCGTACAGACATACAACGAATGAAGTCAAGCTGTTCTGTGGCGTCAAGCATCATATAGGAAAGTTCATTAACCTGGCTGCTTCCGTCGGTGGAAGTGCCTCCCACACAAGATTGCTGAACGTCATAATTTCGATATAACTTAATCCATAAGCAACAAATAATTTCAAAGGCTTCTTCCTTGGTTAATAATCCTTTGTCAATGTCTGCTTTGTAATAAGGATAAAGTATTTGGTCGAGTCTTCCGAGAGAATTGGCATTAATAGAGTCTTCCCATGTGTTGATAATATGTGCAAACCACAAGGATTGTACTGCTTCTCTGAAACTTGCAGCCGGATTTTCAGGAACGTTTTCGCACGCAGCTATAATATAATCCAAATCATCCTTAAGATAACGCTCATTGCCGGAGGCTTTGATTTTTTTTGCTTCTTCTGCGTATTTTTTGCCCATTTCACAGGCTGCAACGCAAATGCTTTTCATCGAAGAATAAATTGAATTTGTTCCGTTTTTGTTTTCGTATTTTGTAATTTCATCAAGCAATCCTCTGAAGCCGAGTTTCAATACTTTTTCATAATTGAGAACACTGTGATTGGCATCTATACATCTTCCGATAGCCGCCCATTCTGAGTTTGAATACTGTTCTTCTTTTGTGATTTCGGGAAAAATCTTTTTTAATAATTGGGGTTTTTCCTCAACATATTTGAAATATGTATCAATGTCGTTATCGCTGATACCGTTTAGCTTTGCTAATCTGCGATTTTCTTCTGTGTTATCGGGTGCAAAAGTTTCTTTATATTTTGAGTCCGGGAAGTTAAAACCCACAGTCAGTTCTCCCGGTATAATTACCGGTTTGAAATTATTTAATACATTAACAATTCCGGATGATATAATCTCGGTGTTTGAAAGATTGTTTTTAGCGGCATGAGCCATACCCAAATAAGAGTACACTTTATGTTGCATACAGTAATAGTCTTCATAATCATTTGTTCCGACAACCAAACGACGCAAGGTCTCACATCTGTCAGTAAGAGGATACATGGTAATTTTTCTCCTTTCATAATAAAGCTGAGTATCTTTAACATGCTTTTTATATTCCCGAGGCAAACAACCAAATTCCGCCAGAAAAGCCTTGTTAAACCCACCCAAGGTTTCATATCCGTAATTTAGGGCAACATCGATTGATTTTTTGCCTGATAATATATCTAAAGCGGCTAATTGAAGGCGATAATGGCGTACATATTTTACAAAGGATTTTCCGGTATAATTATGAAATTTAGAACAGAAATGCCATTTTGAATAGCCAAACTTATTTGCAATATCCGACAGTTCTATGTTTTTTTCTATGTTTTCATGAATATATTTTAAAACCTCAAACATTCCATTACCTCCTTTATGATATTATACCAAACGTATGTCAATAAATCTACTCCATTATTGTGATTTGTGTGATACGAAAATAGCCTTAACGACCGACACTAAAGTGTTGGTTGTTAAGGCTACCCGCCTGAATTTGAATAGGCGAGTACAATTTAAATATGGAACAGTTTTTATTATAAATTTTTCAGATACATTTTAGCCCTGCGCCTGCTTTTGAACCTTATAACTTCAATTCCTTCGGCAGACTTTAGCAAATCATCATACTTTTTGGCGTGTTGCTTTTTAAAGGAAATAACATTGCGATATAGCGTTAACTTTTGTTTGTCAAAATATTCCGGGCAGTTACCGCCCATATCGTCTCTTGTTTTTCCGTGGCTTTTGAAAATCCTTTTTGTTATGCCCCAAAGGCAGGTAATTATCGGAATGTCAAAATAGAAAACCGTGTCACAGTATTTCAGACGATGTGGAAGTGTACGGTTGAAATTGCCGTCAATAATCCATTCGCTCTGTTCAAGCTCTCCTTGCAAAATGTCATCAAACTTGTCTCTTTCAAGATGCTCCCAGTTGCCTGTCCAATATATTTTATCCAGGTGCACAAGAGGAAGTCCGGTTTTTTCGGACAGCTTTTTTGCAAAGGTGGTTTTTCCGCTTCCTGCATTTCCGATTATCAAAATTCGTTTCATTCTTTACACTCCGTTATATATTATTAATATGAGTATTTCCGTATCTGTTGCGAAATTTTGCCGGGCTTATGTGTTCGTGATAGGTAAAAAACTTTATAAAATTGTTTTCCGTTGAAAAACCAAGTTCGGAGCTTATTTCCTTTATTGACAAGTTGGTTGTAAAGAGCATATCCTTTGAAAGTTTAACTCGCTCCGCTACGATAAAGTCCTTAAGACCTATGTCAAAATGCTCCTTAAAAAGCCTGCCGATATAGTCAGGGTTATATCCGAATTTTTTTGCGATGTCTCCCACGGTAACGTTGGTTTTTATGTTCACTCTCACATACTCAGAAAGTTTGCCGATTAATGCCTTGTTTGACATCGTTTTTTCGGCACCGAGCGACATCAGCTCTTCAAATACCATAAGCCCTGCCGAATCCACCGCCGTTTTTGAATAGGTCGGAGTATTTGAAATATGGAGAAGTCTTTTCAACAGATATTTAACATCGTAAAAATTCTGAGACTTATACAGTTTACATGGGATATCCATGTTGGTGTAGAAGTGAAACCAGTAAAAAGACGTATAAATTTCACTTGGTCTGAATCCGAAATGCCTTTTGCCCGGCTCAAGAATTATCAGTTCATTGGGATGGAGCGTGTATTCTTTGTCCTCCTCTGCTATACAAACTTCTCCGTCAAGCACAAATATAAGCTCATATGTCGGCACCTTTATATCCGGATGAATCCACTTACCCTTTGATTGAAATTCTCCGATTGTGCTGCTTTCGAAAAATTTTCCGTTTTCCATCTTAATCATGTCGGATTTTCTCACTTTCTTACAAGGTTTCGGTATTGTATTTCATAATTTTTTTAATTATAATAAAAAAAACAGAGGATGTCAACATTCAACATAAAAGAGGAGAATCTCGATGAAAAAACTTGATTTTTTTACAGCAAAAGAATTTAAACCGGGCGGATGGATTAAAAATCAACTCAAAATTCAGGCAGACGGATTATGCGGAAATCTTCATAAAATCTGGAAAGACATAGAACGCAGTGCCTGGATTGGCGGTGATGAAGCACAGTTCAAAAACGGCAAACAATGGATTGCAGAGCGAGTTCCTTATTGGCTTGACGGCTTTATCCCCATGGCATATCTGCTTGATGATGAAAAGCTTATTGCCGTGGCAAAAAGATATATTGACGAAATAATTTCCCGTCAGCAGGATGACGGCTGGATTTGTCCTCATTGCAACGAAGCAAAATTTGACGACTATGATTTGTGGTCTGTGTTCGTAGTTTTAAAAGCTCTTTCAAGCTATTACGACTGCAGTGGTGACAAACGAATTCCCGATGTTATGTATAAGGTTTTAAAAAACCTATATGACATATTGACATCAAAGAAAACAAAGCTTTTCAATTGGGCTGAATATCGTTGGTTTGAGTGCTTTGTGGCAATAAATACGGTTTACAAAATATACGGCGACAAATGGATTGTAAGTCTTGCCAAAATCCTGAAAGAGCAAGGAACGGACTATAACAAATTAACCCGTAAGTGGGAAAGACCTCTCAATATGTGGAGCTATGACACACACATTGTTAATATTACCCAATCAATCAAAGCCGAAGCTGTTTCCTGCGATATACTTGGAGAAGAATACACCGATAATGCCGAATATCTCCACTCTGTCCTTGACAAATATAACGGTACGGTGTATGGCGGATACACCGGTGACGAGTGCCTCTCCGGAATAAGTCCCATTCAGGGCACAGAGCTTTGTGCCGTTGCCGAGCATATGTTCTCCTTTGAGAAGATTTATGAATACAGCGGAGACTTCAAGTGGATTGACCGTCTTGAAAATCTTGCCTTCAATGCATGGCCTGCAACAATGAGTGAAGATATGAACAACCACCAGTACTGTCAGATGTCCAATCAGATTTCTACCGAAGAATTTCCCGGCAAAGCCATTTTCAGAACAAACGGAGAGGGGGCCCACGTGTTCAAGGTCCATTATTGTTGTTGCACAGCTAACCACTGTCAGGGCTGGCCAAAGTTTGCTCTTTCTGCCTATGCCCATGATAATGAATCAATCATAAATGCAATTCCCATTCCCGGCACACTTGATTCGGAATTTGCACATATTGACCTTGTGACGGATTATCCTTTTAATCATGAACTTAAATATACCGTGAAAGCGAAAAGAGATTTTATATTCAAAATCAGAATTCCAAATTTCAGCGAAGAGACAACAGTTGACGGTAAAGTTTTTAACAAAAATCTTCTTTCCGTTGATTTGAAGGCAGGGGAAGAAAGAGAAATCAATATTTCGTTCAAAGTGACTCCGGGATTTGTTGAAACGCCTGTTGGTCTTAGTGCGGTTAAATACGGAGCACTGCTCTTTGCTTTGCCGGCAAGTGTTGACGACTGGGAATATGCATATGTGGATAAAGAACTTAAAGCGAGCTTCAAGGGGTCGGGTAAAACTCCGTTTTCCCTTGAAAATCCGCCGGTCACCGTTGAAGCAAATGTAAAGAGAATCAACTGGGGTTTTGAGGACGGCTACAACACTGTGTGTGCAAAGCTGCCCCTTTCAACAAAACCTCTTTCGGCTGAAAAGAATGTTACTCTTGTGCCTTATGGTGCTGCAAAAACCAGAATGACAGAGATGCCGTTGATTAAATAGGGAATGTAAAAAAACTCCAGACCGCAAAAAGGCAGAAATAATAAGCAATACAGAGTATTAATTAGCCTATAAATCATTTGAAATTACTACAAATGTTGAAAAACATCTGTTTCAAGATGTTTTTCTTCAATTATATGCC
>JAFQBA010000142.1 GCA_017416845.1 Clostridia bacterium | reverse complement strand
GCACGTGCGAATCGGGAATACTTCCCGACTCGCATTCGATTTGACAATTCTGAATCGTTTTTTCCTGTCCCCGAGGCAAAGTAAAAATTGCAAGCAATTTTTACTTTGCCGAGTCGTCGTTCCTTGTGTTAAACGGAGCGATAAACTCCAATTTATTTTACTTCAAGTATTTTTGCTTTTATAACCGGATTATCCGATGTATCCCAGATTATA
The DNA here is from genome assembly GCA_017416845.1 of Clostridia bacterium. Taxonomy (GTDB): domain Bacteria; phylum Bacillota; class Clostridia; order UMGS1810; family UMGS1810; genus RGIG1828. The sequence continues at coordinate 5,098 of JAFQBA010000142.1, read as the reverse complement.
GCCTTAATTGTATCAACATCGGTTTCAACGGTTGTAGCACCAAATTCGATTGTTGAAGCATCTGTTCCTGCAGCAAGTGTGTAGGGAACAAAGCTGAGTGCCACAAGCTCACCGTCTTTGTACTGTGCAACACCGACATTGAGGCTTACATCTGTTTCAGTGTTGTTTATCATATAAGCAATAGCTTTTATGCTGTCACCAACAGAAGGTGCGATGTCTGTTGCATCGGCATAGGCTGCTTCGGAATCTGCACTAACAACCTTTGCGCCTTTGATAACAGGAACATCCTTTAAGGTGTAAAATAGCTTGGCTTTGCGTCTTGATAGAGCTTCATCATGAGCATATGCCCTTACCATAGAACTGGGACGTGTTAACGCAATATACATATATTCCTGATCATTTGCAATACATTCTGCAACGTATTCGGAAACAGAATATTTGTTTCTGTACTCCTGGTTGTATACATAAGAATTATCTTTGGTACACAAACCAATATAATTATTGCCGGCTCCCAAGTTGTTGCCGTCAATTATTTTTTGAGCATCTGCAATTGTGATTGTTGCCATATTCCAGTCATCACCGGGCATTTTATATGCATATTGCATTTCTCTTGGTGTTGCAACTGTATAATGACTTGTTGCTCTGAATTCCGCAGTGTCAATTGTTTTACCCTCAGGAAGTTCGGGCAGTTTTACTTTATATACAACAGCATTTTTTCCGGAACCGGCTACATCAGTATCATTCCAAACCACATCAGTAGCCGCCGTAACGCTTGTATCAGTTGCCGAAGCATCATATGTAAGAATCCACGAATCATCTGCCAATATGTAATCCACACCTGCCATATCGGAATCATCATAGAACTTATATTTGGAATCGGTTGTAAAACTAATTGTGTGAGAAACAGTCTGTGAATAAGGATCTGTTGCATTAACTGTCAGCTCTGTTGCTGCACTGAGACCGAGATTGAATGCAACACTTACACTATTACCTGAAATAGTTATATCAGATTGGGGAACTTCAACACCATTTATTGTTGCCGTTACAGATTTAATATTATTTGAAAATGTTACGCCGACTGTTCCTATGGGGTATACAGCTGTTGCACCATCTTCTATTGTGGAGTTTTCAACTGTAAGTGCCGGAGCGTCTTTAAGTGTGTAATAAAGCTTAGGTCCGGTTCTACCGTTTTTATTGTATGCTTTTACTGTTGTCTTTGTTGATACAGCTGCAAGATATACATACTTTTCATCGCCTTCAATTGCTTTTACAATGTAATCCGAAACATCAAATCTGTTTCTTGCTATACCGCCTGTCGCCGATGTATCTCCCTGGTATGCGGAGTTATCTTTCATAACATTTGCAATAAAATTTTCTCCGGAGCCAAGAGTGTTATAACTAACATATTTTCTCATTTCGCCAACTGTAAGAGTGGTCATATTTACTTTGCTCGGAATACCGTAAAGATACGGTACATATTTTGCCATGAAATAAGATGACATTCTGAATTCCGCATAGTCTATAACCTTGCCTTCAGGAATTGTCGGGAGAAGTATTTTGTACACCATTGCCTTGTAGCTGTTACCAATGTTATGGTTGCTATCTGAACTGCTTGATATGTCCTCTGTTGCAATTATATCCGCACTTTCAGAGTCAGAGTATAATGCAAGCCATGTACCGGATGCCTGTACATACAAATCCGATGATGTTTTATCCTCATCATACAGATACTCCCCTGCCGCAAAAGCAGGAACTGTCATGATGCCGGCAATCATGAGGACTGCCATCATTAATGCTAAAAGTTTTTTCATTTTTCCTAACCTCCGTTAAAATTATGTATATATAAATTATGTTAAATAAAATATGTACAAAATTTAATTATTTATATTTCTTTTCAAAATATTCTTCGAAATCCACTTCCCAGATTTCTCTTTTTCCGTTTTGAACGGTATCAAAGGAAATTTTGTTGCCCTTTGTGTTCCAGCGGTTATGAAGGTCACAGCGAAGGTCCGTGTTGCCGTAGAGGCTCCAGGGTGAATAAGAGTTTACCACGATATCAGTGGTGTTTGTTTTGGTGTCATAAATCTTGATTGTTCTGTAGCCGTCATCCTCGGGATAATTGTCACCTATGAAAAATCTTCTGTCGGGTGAGTAGAGACAGTGGATGTCTTTGCCGGGCCAATCTTCTTTGGGAAGAAGTGACCACTCACCGGTGTCCACATTCACAGTCCACATTCCCCTTGTGCCAAACACTTCGCAGTAGCCGAGAAGCTCTGAATTGTTTTTCCAGTGATAGTGAGAATAAACAACCATTGGGGTGAGGCATTTCATGTTGCCTTCAAGGTCGGATACAATGAGAAATGTTCCGATCTGACCGCCAAGTCCTGCGAAGTTTCGAAGAAGCAACATAAACTTGTCACCATTTGGGCTCATTGTTATGTGGTTGACAACAAACTTTTGATTCTCAAGTCCACGGGCACCGGTTTTGGCAACCATTTCTTCATAGGAAAGAAGAAGCTTTTGGGTTCCTTTTTCAATGTCTACCAAAAATACGCCGTCGTCCTTTGGCTGAAGAACATCAAAATTCTTATCCTTGGTACAGCTGTAGCCGTAGCCGGGACGGTAGTCATAAATACGGGGAAAGTTTATCCCTACCCCGACCTTTCCGTTTTGAGCAATTGATGCACAAATGGGACTATAGCTCTTGGAGCCTGTGCGGATATTCTTTTTGGCGGTCATATATTCGCCGTTTTCAAACACATTGTAGAACACAACATCCTTTTCGGCTCCGCTCCACTGAAGCATTGCCGCCTGCTGAAAGCTCCATGCTTTCGTAGTATCTATTTTTTCATAATTACCGGTTTCTATTTCGATGACCCCAAGTTCCATTACGTCATCAGCGGTTTGCAGACGATTTTCAAAATCTATAATGTTGCAAAGGTGATAGCGGTCATCGTCATCATATGCCTTAAGGTCATAATATCCGAAATAACACGGTTTTGTTATTTTATGAGAAATATGTCTTAAAGAGGAAATGTTATCCTTATACGGAATTATGCTCATAAATCATTCTCCTTAAAATTTGTGTTGACACAAAAAATCTTTCATGATACAATTCAATTATACAATTGCTTGCATTCACAGTCAATTATCTATTTATATCATTATATTGCAAATGTATCATTTTAACGTGTAGGAATTTTCCCGGATATACATAATTTTCCATATATCAAAAGCCTTATCGGGAGGTGCAAAACAAATGAAACTGAAAATTCAAGGTGCGATAAGACAATTTGACAAAAGCATGAGTCCCGTTATTCAAACCTGCTTTCACACCAGAGCACCGCATTTCGGACTCGGAATGCATCACCACGAATATTATCAGCTTATCTACATCACCCGCGGAACACTAAAAATTGTTGCAGACAAAGAATACATCTGCCACGAAGGAGACATTATCATTCTCCCACCCGCTCTTCCCCATACCCTTTCAAGTGATACGGGATATTCACAAATAGGAATAGATTTTAGAAAGTGTACAGATTCCGACAACCCTCACCACGGTCTTGCAACGGCAGAAAATACATATCACAGCTCAGCCCCGAGATTTCTCGACATGGCAAATGATATTGCAAAATGGATTGACAACTTTTCCATTCATTCGGAGAATATCTTAAAAAATTATGTGAATTTGTTTATGCTTCTTGTGGCAAACCGTCAGGCAAATCATCAATCTTCCCACTTTGGCACAAGGCTTTCGGACTATCTTGATCAAAATTTAGATAACGAAAATTCCGTTGATGAGATTTCTGCGGCACTGTCTGTCAGCACATCCCATCTCCAAAGACTTTGCCGTGAGCATTTCGGTGTTGGTGTAAAAACGCTTTTCAACAAAAAGAGATTTGCCAAAGCATGCTCGCTTCTCACCGACACTCAAATGTCCGCAAAAGAAATAGGCGAAGCAATAGGTTTTTCATCGGCGGCAAATTTTTCGGCGTTTTTCAAAAAGCATTCCGGGGTGACCCCCGCAACCTACAGAAAAAATAATTTTATGTGATTACAAGGAAGTTGATTTTTATGCAACAGTTTACCGCTACCAATTCAAAGCCCATATTTTTTTATGATGAGCAATGTCTGTTCCAATATGCTGAATACAATTCAAGAGAACCGAATGTCAATGTTAAATGCCACAGCCACAACTTTACACAAATCATCTACGTTCTTGAAGGCACACTTTCGATTCATGCAGAAAAAGAATACAAATGCAGTAAAGGAGAAATAGCAATAATCCCCTCGGGAATTGTTCATTCCATATACTCCGAAACAGGTTACAAGGAGTTCCTTATTGGGTTTAATAACGAATATTCAGAAGATAATATTCACCACCGCACAATTTCATTAACTGCAATTACCAAGGAATACATGCCTGATTTGATGCCAACGGTGTATGATATGATTAAATGGCTTGACAAGTTCTCCATAATTGCCAAAGATATTATTCTGACATACCTAAATCTTTTTATTCTGTTGGTGGCCAACAATTTATCCGACAGTTTGTCATCAAATTTTGTTAAAAAGCTTTCGGACTATCTTGACTCGTCCCTTGACAAAGAGCTTTCTCTTACTGAGATTGCCGACAGTTTTTTTATAAGTGTGTCACATCTTCAAAGGCTTTGTCATCAGCATTTCGGTGTGGGAGTTAAGACTTTGTACAATAAAAAGCGTTATGCCCGGGCATGTTCTTTGCTGACAGGAAGTGACATGACCGCCAAAGAAATAGGCGAAGCAATAGGTTTTTCAACAGCGGCAAATTTTTCGGCATTTTTTAAAAAACACTCGGGAATGACCCCGGTGGCATACAGAAAGAATAATTTGAATTAAAGATGCATACAAAAAGCAGATAACCGTGTAATTGGTTGTCTGCTTTTTTAAGTGGCAAATTGGAGTTTGTCGGGGTGTTTAGCACGAGGACGAAAGGCTCCCTTGTGTAAAGGGAGCTGTCACGAAGTGACTGAGGGATTGTTAAATAATAAACTCTCAAACAATCACAAATACTGCAATTGAGGCAGTTTGTTACAATCCCTCCACCGCTTACGCG
>JAFQBA010000141.1 GCA_017416845.1 Clostridia bacterium | reverse complement strand
AGCTGTCACCGCAAGGTGACTGAGGGGTTGTCAGGGAACTTTAAATCGCCACAAACGCAGTGATTGAGGCAGTTTGCTACAACCCCTCCGTCATCTTCGCTTAACGCTCGATGCCACCTCCCCTTACACAGTGGAGGCTCTTGCTCTGGTGCAAATTCCATCTTCAAACTCCCCGACAAACTCAAATTTGAAAAACACATTTCACATTTTTCATTATGAAATTTATTCGTATCATCGATAACTTACACTTTTAAAAGATGCCGCTAAGTCATGCAGCATCTTTTAAATCCTACAACATATCCATATGAAAGGAGAACACTAATGAAAAAAATACTCTCTATATTTCTTTCATTAATGATGCTTACATCGTGCATAGTTGTAACAGCGGACGATACACCGTCAACTGCACTTATGCTTGTTTCCACAAGTCCGGATTTCGGAAATGATGAAGCATCAACCGAAGCTCCGAGCTTCACATTTAACAATGACATCGCAACTGCCTCGGTACAGCTTAACGGCGAAGATGTTGAATGCACGGTTGACGGCAAAAAGGTAACTCTCGATGTCTCACTCGAACAGTTCACAGACTACAAGGCAACCGTCTCCGTTACCGATGCAAACGGTCAGACCGCTTCCGAAAAGCTCTATTTTTCTACAGGCGGCAGTGCCGGGGAGAGCATCACAGCGGGCGAAGGCTCATCATGGCATGTTAACGCCAACGGCTCCACGTCCATGAATACTATGGTGAATATCAAATATAACAATAATTCAAACTTTGTATTCTACAGCTTCCCCGTTCCCAAAATTGATGACGGTCAAAGTCTTGGATCATTTGTAATTACTTGCTACACATATGCCGGTTCAAACGTATATTCAATGAAGTTTGCCGGTGACGAATGGGACGGAGCATCCATGAAGACAACCGACGAAGCTGTTGCAACGGTTTTTGGTGATGTAAGCAAAAAATGGAATAAATCGGCATACTATGCCGCAGATTCCGCATCTTCAACAGCTGTTGAAGGCGCAAGACTTATGTTTGAACACAAAATTGACATTACTTCCTATGTAAAAGAGTGTATGGATGCAGGTGAAGCATCTGTTGAAATCGGTTTTGTAAGTAACTCAACAATCAACCTCTTCGGATTCTTTGCCAAAGACAGTGGCTACAAAAAATATCAGGCAACCTACACCTATGAAGTGACAGAGCCCAAGTTTGAAATAACAGATGTTTCTGCCGAGGTTTCGGGTTCAGTTCTCGACAGTGCATCCTTTGCAATTTTAACAGATGTTGAAGACATTGGTCAGATTGTTGAAATCAGAACCGTGTCCGATAAAACATCTGTTGATGTAAGCTTTGCATATGATGAAGCCTCTTCAAAATATGTTTTGGAATATCCCGTTGAACTTGTTGCAGGCACAGAATATGAATTTGTGTTCAAAGCAGATTCCGAGGATATGTACGGTAATGTAAACACCGATGAAAAAATTCTTGCAAAATTCTATGCATCTGCAGATGATTATGAAGCTGTGGAAAAAACAGAAGCAAGCGAAGATGAAATCTTCGAAAGCTCCGTTAATGCCGAAACATCAACAGTTTCTGTTTTCTTTAAAAATCCCCATTATGCAAACAGTGATGTCGAGATTATAATTTCTCTTGAAGGCTCGGAGGAAGCGGCTTTTTCCGAAACCGTGAAGTCCGGCAAAAGAGGAAGTGTATATCGCAAAGATATCGAACTCCCCGAAAGCGGAAGCTATGAAATTAAAGTGTTCCCCAAAAACGCTTCCTATTATCTTGCATCGGAATTTGAATTTTTCTCAGCCGAAGACACAGCCCGCCTCTGGACAGTTGTTGCACAAAGCGGAACTGCCGAGGAAATCGGTGCAGATTGGAATATGATTTCTGCAATTTTTGGCTTTGACAACGAATATCTTGCAACAGTTTTCAACATGGATGCTTTCTTTGCGAAGATTGTCGAAGCAAGAGGCGATTCTTTCGCCGAAATGAATGCAGAAAACATCTCTGCTCTGAAATCTCTTGTTTCAAACCTTGCACTTTTTGCTTCAATCGAACAGGCAGAGGATGAAGCCTCTGCAGGCGAGCTTGTTGCAAAGGCATTGCCACTTGTACGGGTGGCAGATTCCGAAATTGCTTCTCTCTGGGAAGAATGTATGGAAAGCGATCACTATGATAAAACCCTCACAGCATTTTTGGCTGATGAAGTAGTTGTTTCTTCGGGTGCAGACCTTGCAAAGCTTCTTGATTCAGCTCTCAATGTCTACAGAGTTGAAAATGTGTTTGACCTTCTTGAAAATGCAGAGCATTCATCGGAGGTGACAGCCATTGTTACAAACGAAAGATATGCCGAGCTTCTGGGAATAACCGACATACTCGAAGACTACGAAGAACTCAAATCAAAAACAAGCGTAAACAAAGAGCTCATGAAATCCTTCGACAATGCCGAAGATTTTGCAAAAGCCTTTAAAGATGCCGTAAAAGATGCAAAAAAAGAACAGAAAAAACCCGAAAAGCCATCAGGCGGTGGTGGATCAGGTAAGGGTTCATCTTCAGGCGGTGCAACTCAGGTTGTTTCATCGTCTCCCGTGCAGCAGACTCCCTTCAGCCCGTTTGATGATGTTGATAACTACGAATGGGCAAAAGAACATATCACAAAGCTTTACAACAAAGGAATTATAAACGGTAAATCCAAGAATAAATTTGCTCCCTCTGACACCGTAACAAGAGAAGAAATTACAAAGCTTTTGGTTTTTCTCGGCAAATTTACCGAAGGCGAAAATGCTGAAAGCTTTGATGATGTTGATGCAGGTTCGTGGTATGAAGAATATGTAAATATAGCTGTTTCAAACGGAATTATAAAAGGTATGGGTAATTCAAAGTTTGGAACAGGAATGAAGGCTACACGCCAGGATATTGCTGTTATGATAGTTAATATGCTTACAAAACTCGGTGTTAAAGTTGAAGACGGTAATCTTACATTTGGAGATGGAGAAGAAATTTCCGATTACGCAAAAAATCCTGTTGCATTCCTTGCATCCAGAGGTATTCTCACAGGAGATACATTTGGTAATTTCAATCCTAAAGCCAATGCCACAAGAGCAGAAGTTGCAGTTATGCTTTCAAGAGTATGTGATGTTTTTGCAAAGGAGGTAAACTAAAATGAAAAAAATTCTTTCATTGATTCTTGCAGTGATGCTTGTAATTCCGGTGCTTTCAATGCCCGCATTTGCCGCATCCTCAGCCTCCGGTGATTATTCCCGTGAAGAAACATTGCTTTCAAACCTTGGCATCATAAATGGCGGAGAAGACCTTTCGTCAACTGTAACAAGAGGTGAATTTGCAACCTATCTTTCCAAGCTTATGAACATAATCCATATGCCCGATGGCTACAAGCTTCCCTATGGGGACGTTTCCGAATCTAATCCCCATTATGAGGGCATCTACAATCTCTATGCATGGCGTGTGATTTCTGATTCTCAGAATTTCAGACCCGATGATAAATTGACTGCGTCTGAAGCTGCTAAAATGATTGTGTCATGTCTTGGCTATGATTTTATGGCAGACTCTCTTGGCGGTTATCCCGGCGGTTACATTGCAACTGCAACAAAGTTTGATGTAATGCCAAAAGGTGATTCCAACGGAATAAAACGTGGTGATGTTTTAGTTGCAATGTATGAAATGCTTCACACCAATCTTCCCACGGTAGATATCGGCGGCGACGGAAATAATCGCTATTATTCGGAATCCGGCGGTACGGTTCTTGAAGACAGATGGAATCTTTCTGTTATGTCGGCAAGGGTCGAAGACGGTCAGTTCTTTGGTATAAACAACGAAGACGGAGTGGGAGAGGGCAAAGTCGTAATTGGTGGCTACCTCTTTAAAAACGGCGGATTTGACACCGACTCAATGATTGGCGACAATGTTGATGTATATTATGACAAAGATGCCAAAATTGTTTCAGTTTATGCCGAAGAGGATTCTTCCTCAAAAACCGTTACACTTCTTTCGTCTCAGGATATTTCCTATTCCAATAGAGTATACTCTTGGTATGAGAACGATGAAGAAGAAACAAGAAAAATTTCAAAATCATGCGTAATTGTATATAACGGCAAAAGAGCAGATTTTAATAAAAATATCATGGTTCCTAAATTTGGCAGTGTTAAGCTTATCTACAGCGGTTCATCCGAAGCCGATATTGTTGTGATTAAGTCCTACACTCAGGCAGTTGTTGGTGCAATCAACACAAACGATAGATTAGTTTCCGATGTTTTAAATCCCGGAACCTCCTATGTTCTCGACGATGATATCACCGTATATCAGAATCAGAACGGTGCTGTTACAGGCTTTGACTCCATTGCAAAAAATGATGTTTTGTGGATTGCTCAAAATTCCGACGATGAATATACCGATGTAATAATTTGCCGTGACTATATTGAAGGTCAGATTACAGGAACATCTCCCGATTCAAATTCGGTTTATATTGATAACAGAAAATTTGATGCTACAGAAAGTGTTATGAGCATTATTTCGGCTGATTTTCAGCTTGGCTCAATTGTAAAAGGTCTCATCAATCCAAATGGTGAAATTATTTATCTCATCAGCCAGAATGCAGGCAGTGAGCAAAAAGTGGGTTTTCTCATGTATTCAAGAGAACGCGCGAGAGGACTTTCCTATGAAGTGCTTGTTAAAATTCTCGGAACCGACAATGCAATTGTCACCTACACACTTCCCAAAAAGTTTCTTTTAAACGGTGTTGGTGTAAATCTTGCAGGTCACACAGACTATGAGAAGCTTCCACTCGAAAGCTACAGACCGTCTTCAATGAAGTCGGGCATAATCACATTCACCGCAACCCCCAAAAACGAACTTACTTCAATTAATTATGCGGCAGATGTTGATGTGGGACTTGACGGAGCTAAAAACCTTGGCTTGTTCCCAACCCACAGTATCACCGATACAAGCGATGAGTATGTTCAGTTCATTGGTGACGACAGAGCCATAGTTAACAAAAGTAATGAAAAAATCTTTGTTAACGGCTCTATGCCAACCCGTTTTTACATTCCTACATTGGACGAAGAAGAGGCAATTCCTGACGACAGTCTTTATAAATATCAGACTTTCCCGAAAGGATATCAGACCAATAAGAAACATTACGGATATTCAACAAAAGAAAATTCTCTTATGAGTGATTTCATTGTTACATATTATTCCACCGGTGGTGGTTCTTCCGGAGAATCAATTCCTAAGGAAGCTACTCTCTATATGGTAACAGATATTTCACAGATTATAAACGATGAGGGAATAGAAGTGGAACAACTCACGCTTCAGACCGCTGCAGGTGTACAAAGTACCTTCTATTCAACAGAACTCGGCTATGTCGATCAGCTTGGTCTTGAATTTGGTGACCTTGTAAAGGTTGTTGCTGATATTCACAAGAATCTTCAGGGTATTCAATTGGTATATAAGGCAGGAGAAGATAAATTGTCTGATAAGACTACCGAGGGAACTGCCAGCGTATATAAATTGGTTTCTAACGGTACCCTTACAAGTGACTCCGGAAACGGAAACTTAAGCAAACTTGTGTACATTGGTGATGTATACAGAAACGACGGAACTTTCTTCGAACTGTTGCTTACAACCAATGATATAAATGCTTTTGATCCCAATGCCGAAAATGCTCCCTTGCTCTATGGCTTCTCTGCCAGCCGAGAAACAATTACTCTTGTTAACACAAAATCCGATACCTACAGTCTTGTGGGTGGAGATTCTTTAAAAAGCTTCTATGATTTTGGAAGTGAATGCTCAAGAGTTGTTATCGAAACACAATATGGAACCACACTTGCCATATTTGCATATGAGAAATAAGAAAGGAGGATATTTATGAAAAAATTATTAAGCATTATTCTTTGCATTACTCTTGTTTTGTCTCTTGCTCCTGCAAGTTATGCGGCACAAGAGGCTGAAGAAACCTACGCAAAGTGTACATTTGATACCTACTATGAAACAAATCAAGGCAAAACCAGACAGTTTGACAAGGTTGAAACCCTTACAATCGGTTCTGTTTATGACCGTTATGCTGAAATCAGATTCGATATATCTTCCTTTGCAGATAAAGAATTTGCAGGTGCGGTAATTCAGCTTACCGGACGTTGCTCTGTTGCAGGAACATCTGTTGAATTCAGAGGAACCGATTTTGGTTCTTTCGAATCAAGCTTCATGCTCACAAACTTTAAAATTGACAATGCCGGAGTTGCTACTGTTAAGGTTGCAGTATCCGACTACATTAAAAGAAAAGTAGAAGAAGGCGAAAAAGAAGTTATATTCTATATTTCAACATCTTCACCCATTTTCTCAATATATTCAAATGAATATTCTGTTGCAGCTTCAAGACCTTCACTTTGTGTTATGAAGGAAGAGCCCTACATCCGCGGTCAGATTAACTTCCAGTATCCCAAGGTTACAAAGGATATGTTTATATCAGACATTGCAGACACAATAAAGAACGGTCACCCTTACTACTTTGCAACAAGAGATGAATTTGATAAAATCAAGAAATACGGCAAGGGTGAAAACGAAGTTCTCACCGAAATTTATACAAAGACCAAAAAGAGTGCCGACTCTTATGTTGAGAAAACACCTTCAAGTGTTGAAATTGTTAAGAACAATCAGGCATACAACTCCCGTGGTGCTGAGTGTCGCGGTGTAATTGCATCCTGCGCTATTGCATACTGGGTTGAAGGTGATGCAAAATATGCTCAGAGAGCATGGGATGAAGCTCAGGTATGGATTGACCTCGAATCTTGGGGAACATATCAGTATCTTTGTAACAACGAAGTTGTTCAGGGGCTCGCAATCTGCTATGACTGGCTATATGACTGGTTGTCCAATGACCAGAAAGAATCGCTTTTGAAAGCTCTTAAGGAAAAACATTACAACACAATGTATGATATGCTTTCAAATCCCACAAGTTCCAAATATTCTGCGAGCTTCTATCGTTTCTATTTTGGCTCTAACAACCACGCACTTCTTGACAACAGTGCAACCTTCATGGGGGCAATTCCACTTCTCGAAACAGATCCCCAGTTCTACGGATTTATATTAGAGAAGATATTCGACAACTTAAAACCCGTTGTTGAAAACTGGTATCCCGATTCCGCCTGGTACGAAGGTATCGGCTACTGGGGCTACACCGGTGAATATATGGCAAGATGGCTCAGGTGTATGAACACAGCCTTTGGCACAACCTATGGTCTCGGCGACCTTGAATGTATCAAGGGTATGGGTGCTTATCCTGCTTACGTTTCATCTTCAAAATATAATTTTGTTATAAACGACGGTTCTTATGAACAGGGCAGAACAACATCATCAACATATCTGCTTTCCACAATGAGCGGCAATCCTGCTCTTGAAAAGTATACTCTTGAAACGCAGAGAGCATTAAACACACTCAATGCATATGATGCTCTTGCATATAAGGTTGATGTCGATTATGACAGCATTGACGTTTCTTCATTCCCCAAAGACAAATTCCTCAGAAACTTTGACATGGTAACCTTCCGTGACACATGGGACAGCAATCAGGAAATGTACTGCGGTATGTTTGTTCAGGATGCATCCGAAACTCACGGTGTTATGAACTCGGGTACAATTGCTCTCGAAGCTCTTGGTGAGCAGTGGGTAACAAACCCCGGTAAAGATGCTTATGCACTTACAGGTTACTTCAATTCACAGCAAGATGGTGAAAGATGGACCTACTATTTCAGCCGTGCCGAAGCTAACGGATGTCTTGTTATGGATCCCAATGAGGACGGTGGTCACCTTGTATCTCCCGGTGATGTAATCAACGAATTCCGTTCCGCTGACCGTGGAGGTTATGCTTGGACAGATCTCACAGCAACCTATGCACGTCAGGCGCAGAGCTACAAACGTGGTGTTGAGTTTACCAATGACAGAAGCACCTTTGCAGTTCAGGATGAAGTTACACTTCTCAAGCCTATGGAGGTATATTCCTTCTATAATCTTAACAGATGTGATGTTGAAATCGCAGAAGACAAAAAGAGTGTAACTGTCACAAAAGACAACAAGAAAATGAGAATCAACATTCTCTGTGATGCTCCTTATGAAATCAGCATAATGAACACAAATCCGTTGCCAACATCACCCCAGATGGAAGGCAACCGTATTATCCGTGAAATAAAGAGACTCGCAATTCACTTCCCCGAAATTGAAAAGTTCAATCTTCGCTTAGAATTTACTCCATATCTCACAGAAGCAGAAATCCCCGAAGCTCCCACAGAGTTTGTACCCATTGAAAACTGGACACTTCCCGAAGGCGAATATGTTCGTCTCGAAGCTGCAGACCTTCTTGCAGACGGAGTTCAGGTTCCCGGTTTTATCCCTGCAAACAGATGTTATATCGTTGAAACACTGCCCGAAAGATTGGAGCTAAAAGCAGACACTTCAAAATATGATGTTTCCTATGAAACAACAAAAGACGGCAGAGCTAAAATTGCTGTTATGAAGGATAAGCAATCCGGAAGAGTAACATCTTACATGGTATCACTTCCCAAAGTTGTTGTTAAACCCACAGAGGTTGACCTCACAGGTCTAAAAGAGCTTGAAATTATCTCGGCTAATGCGACATCTTCAAGTGGTGATTCAAGACCCGAACATACTCTCGACGGCGACTTTGTTTCCAGATGGTCTGCATCCGGACGTCAAAGCATTACATATCAGCTTAAACAGCCTACGGTTGTATCCAAGATTGCCATTGCATTCTATGTAAGTGCACCTCGTGTATCTTACTTTGATATGGAAGTTTCCATGAATGGTAGAGAATGGACAACTGTTTCTGTCAACGACTCATTCGGTACCGAAGAATGGGAATACTATGACCTCGGAAACGTGAAAGCAAAATATATCCGCTACAGAGGTTACGGTACATCCATAGACGGTTGGAACTCAATTAACGAAGTCAAGATCTTCGGAAAAGACGAATAATTTCTATTAATCCAAATATATTTTTACAGAACAAAACCCACCTTGCGATTTTTCGAAAGGTGGGTTTTGTGTTGTGTGGCGACAAAGAGGAAATGCACAACTCCTGTCGCTAAACAAATTTAATATAGCATATATCGGTTTTTGTGTCAATGATTATGGTTTAGAAGATATGATTCGTTATTCAGTTATTAAAATTCTCACAAAAGTTTAGTCTTTTATAATCTCTTTTGCTACATCAATGAATCTTTCCATTGCCTTTGTGCAATATTTGTTCTTTTTGTGAATAACGCAGAGACTTCTTGTATTTATTCTGTCGTCAATATTGTAGGCAACAACATTTTTGTGATTGTTGCTGTATTTGAAAAGCGTGTCACTTACAAAGCATGCCCCCATACCCGATTCCGAAAGAAGGTATGAAACGTTGAACTGATCGACGGTATAAACGATTTTTGGTTCAATACCGCTTTCATTAAACACTTTTGATGCATGGTTATACATTGAGTGCCCTTTTTTTAACAAAATAAAATTTTCGTTTTTAAATGCAGAAATAGGTACCGACGGCACAGCTTGAATATCAACTTTTCTTGAGTAAATATCCTCAGGGTTAATCTGATACTGTTTGAATTTATTGTTGATTTCAAGATTAGACGGAACACAAAGCATGATTGTTTCTTTGCGAAGGGGGTATTTGTCATAAAAATCCATATCTTCATCAAGGCAGTCAAGCCCTATGTCTATTATGTCATTTTGAATAAGTTCACTCATGTATGATGAGTTTGCCTCACTGAGAGAAATCGAAATTTTAGGATAGAGATTGGTGTAACGGTTGATTATTCCGGGCATTATGTAGGTCGAAATAAAGCCTGTTGCTCCTATGGAAATTTCACCTATTTCCATGTTGTAAATGTCCTGAAGCTTACTTTTAAACTCATTTTCTGTTTCTCTTATTTTTTCAATAGCAGAAATATACTCGGCTCCGATTGGGGTGAGCTTAATTTCCGAACCTGCTCTTTCAAATATTGGAGAGCCTATGCGTTCTTCAATGTTTTTTATTGCCGCGCTGATTGATGGCTGGGATATATACAGCTTTTGAGCCGCTTTCGTAAAACTTTTTTCTTTGTAAATTTCATATACGTAGTCATTTTTGGAAAACATAATACACCTCATAGTTTTTTTCTATGGAAATATAATATAAAAAGTATTTGACTATATTATACATGTGGGCTATACTCTTGTCAACACTCTTTTTAGGGAGGTTTTA
Organism: Clostridia bacterium; assembly: GCA_017416845.1. Classification (GTDB taxonomy): domain Bacteria; phylum Bacillota; class Clostridia; order UMGS1810; family UMGS1810; genus RGIG1828. Next base: position 16,427 of record JAFQBA010000141.1, on the reverse strand, counting down.
CCTACGAGACAACATGTTTTTAAATTTTTTGCGGTGTTGGCTTTATCTTCGCTTCTTTCCCTGAACTATGCCTATTTCATTTTTCCGAATTCCTTTGTTCCGGCAGGGGTAGACGGGATATGTACAATGGTGCAGGATGTAAGCGGCATAAACATAGGTTATCTTTCCTTTTTAGTAAACATACCTTTGCTTTTTGTTGCCTACAGATTTTTAAACAGGGAGTTTGCAGTGTATACAACGATTTTTATTGTTGTTTTTTCCGTGACATCGGTTCTTTGGAAAAGCCTTGGCATAACAGCGCACGGATATTATACTCCAAACGGAACAAGTACAATTCTTGCGCCGATTGCATCCGGAGTTTTGAGAGGACTTATTTATGTTTTTACGCTCAAAATAAACTGCTGTGGAGGCGGAGTTGACATAATAGCCTCCGTTACCAAAAAATTTAAGCCCCATTATGACCTTATGTACATAATTTTCGGCATAAATACGGCAGTAAGCTTGTGTTCGTTTTTTGTGTATGGGTTGAATGTTGAACCGGTTATATGCAGCATAATCTATTTCTTTGTTTCAAGTGCTGTTTCCGGCTTCATCCGCAGTTCACAAAGCGAAATTGTTCGCTTTGAGATAATCACCACCGAGGCTGAGAAACTGTGCGATGAAATAATAAATAATTATCATCAGAGAGCAACCGTTGTTGATTCACACGGAGCATATTCGGGCAAAAACAATAAAGTCGTTATTTGTGTTACCGACAAGGTCAATGCTTCCGGGGTTGAAAAAGCCCTGTTGGCGCATTCCGAAGCAGTCACCTTCAAAAGCGTTGTGACCCACTCGGAAAGTCGTCCGGATTATATGTAAATTTTATAATTAAATATTAAATTTTTATATTGACTTTTGCTTCTTTTGTGCTATAATGTAAACAAATTTTTCCCTTTGGAGGTAACAAATATGATTTTTGCAACACTTCTCAGATATGTAGACTTTGGTAATCCCACCAGTCCGTGGAATTACCGATACTATATTATGCATGATTATGAAATAATGGCAAGAGAGCTTGGCGTTGGTATGTGTGCTATAATGTCTCTCAACGATCATGAAAAAATATGCGAAAAATGCGATGGCCTTATCATTCCGGGCTCGGGCACAAACTGTTGTCCGTCTTACTATGGTGAACCACCCATGGATCCGCCTCCTGTTGTTGATGAATACGGCTTTGATTCCAAAATTATGGACTACTTTATAAAACACAACAAACCTATTTTCGGTGTTTGCGGTGGTCATCAGTGGCTTAACATCTATTTTGGAGGCACACTCTATAACATGAGTGATGTTGCATCTCACCACAACGGTGACGAAAGAAATCACGAAATCACAATTACTCCCGGTTCTTTTGTTCATGATGTTTTTAAAAGCGAAAAAGCCATCACAAATTCTTATCACGGTCAGGCAATCGGAAAACTTGCTCCCGAACTCACTGCCGTTGCCGTAACATCAGACGGCATTATTGAAGCTGTTGAAAACAAAGAAAGACGAATTTTTGCAACTCAGTGGCATCCCGAACAGTCTTTCCATAATGATAAGTATTCTGTGGAAAAGAAGTTTTTTGAAAACTTCCTCGAAGTATGCAGAAAGTAATTTTGTTTGATAATTTTGTTAAAACCAAATATAGCTTGGAAAAACCTGTTGTTTTTCCAAGCTATATTTTTGGGACCTGCAATTATTTGTTTGCAAGCTTAAACGATTCACAGTCGGTACATTTGATTTCTGTGGGGTTTGCTTCGTGAGTTCCAACGTTGATTTTGCCGAGGGTGCAGTAGTTTTCGTTGCCGCAGTGATATGCACACTGTTTAACTGTGCATCCGATAGATTTGTTTGCATTGTTACAGTTCATAAAATTACCTCCGTTATATTAAAGGAAACAACCGTCAATGTTTGGCGGTTCTTTCGTTTATTATTTTGTCCTTTTCATTTTAATTTATTCTTCAATACTTAATTTCATTTTTCAATTCTTTTCCGTCAAAAAAGGATTTCACATTGTCAAGCGTAACAGAAGCAATGTTTTCAAGAGCTTCATTGGTAAGAAATGCCTGATGTGATGTTATGAGTACATTTGGCATGGAAAGGAGCATGGCAAGCTTTTCGTCACGGTCGGTTTCGGCAGACATATCTTCATAAAAAAGGTCGCTTTCTTCCTCATAAACATCAAGGGCAGCACTTCCGATTTTTTTGTCTCTAAGCCCTTCCAAAAGTGCATCCGAATCAATAAGAGCGCCTCTCGATGTGTTTATGATGCACACACCGTCTTTCATTTTTGAAATTGTTTTTTCATTTATCATGTGTTTGTTTTCTTTGGTGAGGGGACAGTTTAGCGAAATGATGTCGGAGTTTTGACAAATGGTGTCAAAATCTGTATATTCAAGAGTTTCATCGGTGCAAACCGGGTCATATGCAATTATTTTCATTCCAAATCCTTTGCAGATGTCCGCAAACACTCTTCCGATTTTTCCTGTTCCCACAATGCCAACTGTTTTTCCGTGAAGGTCAAAGCCTGTCATGCCGGATAGAGAAAAATTGAAATCTCTTGTTCGAATGTATGCCTTGTGAAGTTTTCGGTTAAGGCACAAAAGCATGGCGATTGCATGCTCTGCCACTGCATAAGGCGAATATGCAGGCACTCTTGCAATTTTGATTTTATCTTTTGCAGCTTTCAAGTTCACGTTATTGAATCCTGCACATCTCAGAGCAACGAGTGAAATGCCGTTTTCGGAAAGAACATCAATAACATTTTTGTTTATATCGTCGTTTACAAAAGCACACACTGCTTTGCATCCTCTTGCCATAACTGCGGTGTCTTCGGTGAGTTTGCTTTCGAAATATTTTATTGAAATGTCGAAGTCGTCACAGTATTTGTCAAACCATATTCTGTCATAGGGTTTTGTGTCAAAAAAAGCCAGCTTAATCATCAAATCATTCCTTCCTGATTTGATTATTTTCCCGAAAAATCAATTATTTATTCTGCATTGACAATTAGTTTTTAAAATGATATAATGCCTAACGGATATATATAATTTTTTACAAACAAAGGAAAAGACAATGGAAAATTTAAAATACGAAAGAAAAGAGTTTTGGTCGATGCTTTTGAAGCTTGCGATTCCAATTGCACTCCAGCATCTTCTCATAAATTCACTGACATTTGCAGACACGCTTTTCATGAGTCAACTTGGTGATATTGCCCTTTCGGCATCCGGCATGGCAAATCAGTGGAACTGGCTCATGAGCATGATTTCATTTGGTCTTTGCTCGGGAACTGCACTTTTTGTTGCACAATACTGGGGTGCAAAAAAATATGACGACATTCACCGCACCTACACTGTTGCTGCAACATCAGGTTTTGTTGTTGCCCTTTTTTTCATGGTTTTGGCAGTTTCAATTCCGGAATATATCATGAAAATTTTCAACCGAAACGAAGCGGTTGTAGCCACAGGTTCGGCATATCTTCGCATTGCGGCATTTGCTTATCCCGCCACGGTACTGACATCAATTTTTTGCACAGTGCTTCGTTCAACCGAAAAAGTTAAATTGCCCATGGCAGTGTCCATGATTTCAACTACATTAAATATCATTCTCGACTATGCCCTTGTTTTCGGAAAGTTTGGACTTCCCCAAATGGGTGCACCCGGTGCAGCTCTTGCAACAGCAATTTCGGCATGGATTGGTCTTGCGGTGTTGATTCTTGTTTCACTAAAACAAAGAAATGTCATAATTGTTCCCATAAAGAGTTTTTTTGGTTTTGGCAAAGATGCATTCAAAACATTTATGAAAAAGGCATCTCCCGTGATTCTTAATGAATTTATGTGGGCAATGGGAACAGTTACCAACAATGCCATTTTTGCAAATACCGGTCATGAAAATTATGCTGCCTGCACAATTCTCAGAACGGTTGAGAGCATGTGCCTCATTTTGTTCATCGGACTAAATGACGGTGGCGCAGTTATTGTTGGCAAAACAATAGGCGAAGGAAAACTTGATAATGCATATCGAAGTGCAAAACGTCTTGTGATTTCAGCACCGGTAATCAGTGCATTTCTTGCGGTGTTTGTCATTGCATTCCGTGAAAAAGTTATTTATCTTTTCAATGTCAGCGGAAACATTTCTCCTGCAACGCTTGCCATTGCTTCAACTCTCATAATCATCTATGCGATTGAACTATGCTTCAGAAATATTCCCTATACCATGGTATGTGCGGTATTTCGCTCGGGTGGAGATTCTCTCACCGGTGCAAAATATGATTTGGTGTGCCTCTGGCTTCTGGCAATTCCTGCAACCGTTGTAACGGCCTTTTGGCTAAAGCTTCCTTTTTGGCTTGTTTTCCTCACAGGCTATGTGGTGGAAGATGTTCCAAAGAGTATAATGTGCCTCAGACATTTTGTCAGCAGAAGGTGGATAAAACCTGTTGTGAATTCCCAAAAATAATAAAAAGCGAAATGATTTGTCACATCGTCATGATGCGACAAATCATTTCGCTTTTGTTTTGTTTATATATGAAGTTTGCGGTTTATTTTCTTACTTGTTCAACCAGCGAGAACAAAACAAATATTAAAAGGTTAACAAGTGTAATGCATGCTCCGGTCGGAATGCCGTCAAGAATAATTGTCAAACAAAAACCCGTGATAAAGCTTACAACTGAAATTACAACCGAACTGAGAGTAACAGCAAAAAATGATTTAAAAATTCTCATGGATGAAAGGGCAGGGAACACAATGAGTGCCGAAATTAAAAGTGAGCCCATGAGCCTCATGCCGATTACCACGGTAACTGCCGTAAGCACTGCAATAACAGTGTTATACATGCCGGGCTTAACCCCTGTGGCTTTTGAAAAGTCTTCGTCAAAAGTGGTTGCAAATATCCTGTTGTACATCAGCACAAAAACCGCCAAAACAACACTGCAAAGAACAATTGCCAATGTCATGTCACTGCTTTTTACTGCATAGAGGCTTCCTATGAGATAGCTGTTCATATCGGCACTTGAACCCGAATATGAAATGAGTGTTATACCAATTGCCAGCGCACCTGCCGATATTATGGCAATGAGTGAATCTCCTTTGATTTTTTTGCCTCCAAGTCTGAGCAGAAGCACTGCCGCAACAGCCACCACGGGAATTGCAACTTTAAGTGGTGCATAGCCCATGACAGCGGCAAATGCGAGTGCGCCAAAGCTTATGTGTGAAAGACCGTCGCCAATCATGGAATATCTTTTCAGCACCAAAACAACACCGAGCAGTGCGGCACACAGGGAAATCATGAGCCCCACAACGAGAGCACGGCTCAAAAAGTTATATGTCATTATTGCAGAAAAAATTGTGTTCATGAGTTTTTCTCCTGTAATTCGCCGTTTTTAACAATTGTTTTGTAATCTTCGGTTTTGCCTACAAACAAAGCTTTTTGCTGACCAAGATGAAGAATGTGTTTGGAATTCTTTATAACTTTATCAATATCGTGCGAAATCATAATTACTGTCATCCCATCATTGTTAAGTCTCTTTATAACGTCATACATTTCATCGGTTGCATTTGAATCGAGACCGCTTACGGGTTCGTCAAGAATAAGAAGCTTTTCGCTTGCACAAATGGCTCTTGCAAGAAGCACTCTTTGCTGTTGTCCGCCGGAAAGATCGTGATAACACTTTTTTGCAAGGTCTTTTATTTCAAGTTTTTCCATGGCATCCTCGGCAATGCGTTTGTCTTCGGCAGAATAGAACAGCTTAAAGGGAGATGTTCCGATTCTTCCGGAACGCACAACTTCTCTCACTGATGCGGGAAAATCTTTTTGAACCTCTGTCTGTTGAGGTAAATAGCCGATTTTTTCGGCTTTCAGACCGTCAGAAAAACAAATATTTCCGCCGTCTAATTTTTTAAGACCCAAGAGTCCTCTCAAAAGTGTTGTTTTTCCCGAACCGTTTTCACCAACAACGCAAAGATAGTCGCCGCTTTCCACGGTGAGATTTAAGCTGTCAATAACCTTAACACCTTCATAAGACATTGTCACATTTTCCAAAGTTATAAGTGCCATATCAGGAAAGCGCCTCCTTTAAATTCTTTGTGTTTTGTATCATGAGATCAACATATGTTTTTCCGGATTTGAAGTCTTCGGGGCTTATTGTCTGAACAGAGTGGAGCAAAAGCTTTTTTGCGCCTGTTTCTTCACAAATTGTATCTGCCATTTGTCCATCTGAACTTTCAGTATAAAAAACATATTTGATGTTTTTTGATTTGACAGTTTCAATGATATCTATTATCACAGACGGACTTGCATCGTTTTCGTGGGAGCATCCCGGAAAAGCCGCCATATAATCAAGATCATATTCATTTGCGAGATACAAAAACGGAAACTTGTCACCGACAGCAATGAAATTCGTTTTTGAGCTGTTTTTGACAGCTTGTAATTCATGGTGAATATCATCTATTTTTAAAATATATTCCGCACTGTTTTTTTTGTATAAATCTGCATTTTGAGGATTAGCTTTGCACAAAGTGTCACAAATTGCAGTTATCATCAGTTTGGCATTTTCGGGTGAAGTCCATATGTGTTCGTCGTAGCCGAGCTTTGTCGGACAAACTCCGTTTTCGTTTTCGTGATTATGTTCTTCGTGATTGTGAGAATGAGCGTGGGAGTGATCGTTGTGCTCCTCCTCAAGAAGAATTGCATGATTCATCATAACAACGGTTTTAAGATTCTTTGCATCGATGGAGTCAAGTATATTATCAACCCATGTGTCCGATTCACCACCGTTATATATAAATACATCGGCATTTGATATTGCTTCAATGTCTGCAAGAGACGGTTCAAAACCATGAATTTCGGCTCCGGGTTTCATTATCATTGTTATGTTTTCGTCGTTACCGCAAACGGCTCTTGCAAAATCATATTGCACATAGTTTACGGTGACAATGCTGAAATCGTTGCTTTGAATTTTTGGATTATATGAACAACCCGATGTGCATAGGCTGAAAATGATTAAAGCCAAAGAAAGAAAAATATTCAGTTTTTTTCTTTTGATTTTTCTTTTCATGTTAAAATTCCTGTTCTATTTGCTGCATTTATCGCAAATACCGTAAAGTGTGGTTTTTGAATTATCAATGGTAAATGAGTGTTCATCTTTTATGTGCTCCTTAATTGAGTCCATAAGATGACAGTCCATGTGAAAAAGAGTACCGCACTGTGTGCATTTTAAATGGAAATGACTGTTGCAGTCAGGGGAGGAGATGTTATACTGAAAATACGCCCCCTCCGAACCGGGAGAAACATATTTTTTAAGCGTGCCGTCTTCGACAAATTTTGAAAGAACACGGTACACTGTTGCTTCACCAAGATTTATTTCGGGGTTTTTTATGATATCCTTTGCAGTAAAACATCTTTCTTTGTTACTTTCAAAAAAATTAAGCAGGGTTGAACGCTGCTTTGTTTTATAGGACTGTTTGTTATCCATAACACATACCTCAATTTGATAATGATTATCATTTTCAAATTATATCATGAGTAGAGAAAGATGTCAAGGCATAAATGTTATGATAATTAGATATGAAAAATCCCCTTCAGAATGATTTGTAATTTATAAGCATTCTGAAAGGGAATTTAATACTGCATGAATTCATTTTATTGGATTTGGATTGTCTGTCCTTCCAAGCAGATAATCAACAGAAGTATTGTAATAATCAGCTAACGTGATTAGAGCTTGAGTCGGTATAAATCTGTATCCTCTTTCATATAGTGAGTATTGCTGTTAATATTACAGAATAGTTAAAGCGGTCAAAACTGACCTGAAAATAAGTTTAAAATTTAATAATTAAATCCAAAGACATTGTTTCTTATTCCGGGAACAGCGTCTTTGGGTTTATGATAACAAAAGGCACCGTAAAACAAGTTTTTATACGGTGCCGCTAAGGAGTTTTTGACATGTGTCGGTAGCTTGCTTTTATTCTTTCAATTTAGCTTTATCTGCAACAGCCCATTTGCCGGCGGCAGATGTATTTGCATAAAGCGTGTTATTGTCTTTGTCAAGTTTTGTTTCAACAGGATATGCTTCTTTTTTATTTTCGCTTATTCTGACAATAACAAGATTCTCTTCATCTGTTTCAAGGAATTTTTCATCATATTCAAATGTGAGACCCGCTTTTGTTACGGTATCGCCGTCTGTGGTTGAAAGTTCAACAAAGGAGCTGACACATCCGTAAGGAAGAGCAGATGAGTCTGTAAAATCCTTGGAAAGCTTCAAACTGCCTTGTCCCTGCTTCATAGTATATTTTGCGGTGACTTTTGAAATAATATTGGTTTCGCTTGGGGTATATTTTATAGATACTGATGTTTTCTCCTCGGCAGTGTAATAATCTATCATTTGATAACCAATATATGCAATGATAATTCCTAAAAGGATATACAAAAACAAGCGTTTTTGATTTTTTGATATTTTTGAAGGTTTCATTTTAATCATCCTTTATGTTTATTTATTTTTCTTGCTCTGTATTTTTCTTTTCCGTCTATTCCGATTTTTTTCAAAAAATCATAGTCCGGCATAAGATTGTATTTTTCAACATAATAAATTTCTTCCTTGCTCCACAGATATTCTCCGTCAGAATAATATATGTTTTTTTCATTTATAATTTTCCCGCTTATTACATCTGTTGCAGGTTTGTCACAATTGCAGGCGGTTGCTTCTTTAAATGATTTCAGATATGCAAGTATTCTTGATTTGCCTATTGCCGCCGAACTGTTTATAAAAAATATTATGGATTTGTGAGTTGGGTTATCCGTAATTTCTTTGGCTGATACAATTTTTTTCATTTTCATACCTTTCGGAACAAATTGACATATATTATTAAAAAATAGTTGTTGTATGCGATTTTATTTTCATCTCACGCGGAGACATACCATATTTTTTCTTGAATATGAATGAAAAATAGTTGCTATCTTCAAATCCGCAGCGGTGTGCGATTTCCGTTACGGAAAGTTTTTTGTTTTTTATCAGATATTCCGAATGCTGAAGCCTTACCAGTGTAAGGTATTCCGAAAAACCGAATCCGGTTTCTTTTTTAAACATTCTTGACATATGCTCCGGTGTTATGGCACACACACGGGCAATGTCATCAAGCATAATTTTGTTTTTAAAATTATTTTGAATGTAGGTTGTGGCTTTTTCGATATATTCGTTTTTCACAGCTTCATTCGTTTTTTGATTTGGATTTCGTGCAATGAGAATAAACAGCGAATGTACAAGGCTTTGAAGTGAATCCTCGCAGTATTTGTCGCACGATGAGTAATCTTTGTCAATATCATTTAAAATGTTTTCGATTTTTGGCAGAATGTCGTCGTTTCGATATACATATAAGAGCTTTGAAATATCGTTATAAATGCTTGGCGGTATATAGTAGTTTGAACAGTTTATGAGCATTCGTGAATAGGGGATATTGCCCGGGTACTGGGTTTTGTGAATTGTACCTTCGGGAATCAGCACCAGATCTCCTTTTTCGATTATGTAGGTTTTGTTATCGATGAAGTATGTGCATGTTCCCTCACACAGATAATATATTTCAAACAAATTGTGATAGTGCTGTGTGTCTTTGTTTTCATCAATATTTGAAAGATTGTTCCTGGCAATTGCCCAATAAAAATTTTCGAGATTACCACCTGACGATATGAACATTTTTTCACCTGCCGATTAGTTTTGTGTTAATCATAACATAAATTATCAAAATAATCAAGAAAATAATGTGAAAACATCAAAATTATTAAGGATTTTATTGTAATTTTGATTTAAAATGTTATTATATTATAAAATGCGCAAAAAGGGGTGCTTGCTATGAAAAGTAAAATAATACAGTTTGGTGAAGGCGGATTTCTTCGCGGTTTTGCCGACTGGATGCTTCAGATTGTTAATGAAGAAACCGATTTTGAAGGCTCTGTTACTGTTGTTCAGCCCATTGAAAAGGGTATGTGCGACATTTTAGCCGCTCAGAATTTTGAATATACTCATATTTGCCGCGGTGCGGAAGGCGTTATGACAAAAAAGATTGACATAATAAAGGACTGCGTAAAACCCTATGAAGATTTTGATGCATTTCTTGCATTGGCGGATAATCCCGATTATCGCTTTGTAATTTCCAACACAACAGAATCGGGCATTGCTTTTGCAGAAAACGATAAAGCTACAGATGTTCCGCCATCATCATTTCCGGCAAAGCTCACTCTTCTTTTGAAACGTCGTTTTGATAACGGTCTTGGCGGATTTGTTTTCCTTCCATGTGAGCTTATTGACAAAAACGGTGCAAATCTCAAGGACTGTGTTTTAAAATATATCAAGCTGTGGAATTTGGGCGATGATTTTGCTTCGTGGATTGAAACGGAAAACATTTTCTGCAACACTCTGGTTGACAGAATTAACACCGGCTATCCCAAGGGTGAAGACATTGCAGGTGACGACAAAATGTTTAATGCATCGGAATATTTCCACCTTTGGGTTATTGAAGGTTATATGGGTCTTTTTGATGAAATCCCCTTTGACAAATGCGGTCTCAACGTCATTCTCACAAATGAGCTTGAAAAATACCGCACAAGAAAGGTACGCATATTAAACGGAGCACACACATCCATGGTTCCCTATGCACTTCTCTCCGGGCTTGACACTGTTAAATCCTGCATAGACAATGAAAAAATGTGTGCATTCCTCAAGGCTTGCGTTTACGATGAAATTATGCCGACTCTCGACCTTCCCAAGGATGAACTCAAAGAATACGCAGACAACGTAATTGAAAGATTTTCCAATCCCTACATAAAACACTACCTTTCTTCAATTGCCTTGAACTCTGTTTCAAAATTCAAGGTACGTGTTCTTCCGTCAATTGAAGAGTACATAAAACGCTTCGGAAAATATCCCGAAAAGCTTATGTTCTCATTTGCAAAGCTTATTGATTTCTATCGTACCGATATGACCGATGATGCACCTGATGTTTGCGATTTTATGAAAGATGCAACAGTTGAAGAAATTCTTGCAAATGAAAAGCTTTGGGACAAAGATCTTTCATATTTGGCTGATGAGGTAAAAAAATATGTTAATAAATAAGCTTGACAATGTTGAGGTAAACCTTGAAAACGGTCACAAATATGCCATTCGTCCAATAAAAATGGGTGAAAACGTCATTAAATACGGTGCGCCAATCGGTCACGCAACTTGTGACATAAATGTGGGTGAACATGTTCATTCTCACAATTTGAAAACAAACTTGGGTGAAAACATTGAATATACATTCGAACCCGAATATTACCCCGAAGAAAAATGTGATGAAAAATTCTTTATGGGTTATGAACGCCCCGATGGCAAAGTCGGAATTCGAAACGATGTGTGGATTGTAAATACGGTAGGATGCATCAACAACAGTGCGCGCCTCATTGCCGAAAAAACCGGTGCAAAATATTTTCCCCATCCCTTTGGATGTTCTCAGCTTGGCGGAGATCACAAAACAACACAGTGCATTTTAAAGGGGATGATAAACCATCCTAATGCCGCCGCTGTGCTTGTTCTTGGCCTTGGCTGTGAAAACAACAACATCGAAGAAATGAAAAAATTTCTTGGTACGTGGGATGAAAAAAGAGTACGCTTTTTAAATGCCCAGGATGTTGAAGACGAAATCAAAGAGGGCATTTCCATAGTAAAAGAACTTCAGGAATATGCAAAAAACTTTAAAAAGACTAAAATTTCTGCTTCAAAGCTTGTTGTGGGCTTAAAATGCGGGGGAAGTGACGGCTTTAGCGGAATCACTGCAAATCCGCTTGTAGGAAGGTTTTCAGACAAACTCATTGCTATGGGCGGCAGCTGTGTTCTCACCGAAGTTCCCGAAATGTTCGGTGCCGAAACACTTCTCATGAAACGTTGCAAAGACGAAGAAACATTTAACAAAAATGTTTTGCTCATAAACAATTTCAAAGACTATTTCCGACGTCACAATCAGGTGATATATGAAAATCCGTCTCCGGGAAACAAAGAGGGGGGCATCACGACCCTTGAGGAAAAATCTCTTGGTTGTGTTCAGAAGGGAGGCACCTCAAAGGTTGTTGATGTTATAGACTATGGTGACACTGTCACTCAAAACGGGCTCACACTTCTGAACGGTCCGGGAAATGACATTGTTGCAGTAACAAACCTCATGGCAGCCGGTGCTCACATGATTCTTTTCACCACGGGCAGAGGCACACCGCTCGGTTCGTGTGTTCCCACGGTGAAAATCAGCACAAACACTGCTCTTTTTGAGAAAAAATCCAACTGGATTGATTTTAATGCAGGTGAGGTTCTTTCAGGAAATGACCTTACCGATGAGCTTTTGGATTATGTACTTGAAGTAGCAAGCGGTAAAATGACAAAAAATGAAATAAACGGATATGAAGAAATTTCAATATTTAAGGACGGTGTAACACTATGAGTATTATTAATGATAACTTTATGCTGAAAAATGAAACTGCAAAAGAGCTTTACAACGCAGTTAAAGATTTACCCATCATTGACTATCACTGCCACCTTCAGCCGGCACAGATAGCCGAAAATCATCGCTTTAAAAATGCCTTCGATTTATTTTTAAGCGGTGACCATTACAAATGGAGACAAATGAGAACCTTTGGTATTGACGAAGAATACATAACCGGTAATGCCCCGGATTATGAAAAATTCAAAGCTTTTGCAAAGGTTATGCCATATCTCATCGGCAATCCTCTTTATCACTGGACTCATCTTGAACTCAAAAGATATTTTGACATTGACAAAATGCTATCCGAAGAAACATGCGAAGAAATCTGGAACAAGTGTAACGAAAAACTTGCTCAGGATGATTTTTGTGCTCAATCGCTTATCACAAAATCCAATGTGGAGGTTATTTGCACAACAGATGACCCTGCAGACGATCTTCGTTATCACGAAGCAATGAAGGATTTTTCAACAAAAATTCTTCCCACCTTCCGTCCCGATAAGGTTGTGGAAATTACAAAGGACACATTCCTGCCGTATCTCGAAGCTCAAAACATCACCGATTACGATCAGCTTCTTTCATGGATCGAAGAAAGAATTCGCTATTTCCACTCCAAAGGCTGTAAGCTTTCCGACCATGGTCTTGACTATGTTCCCTACGGCGAGGGTGATGCAAAAGCTGTATTTGACAAAAAACTTTCAGGAAAAGAAATCACAGCCGACGAAGCGGAAGCCTACAAAACTGCTATTATAGCTCATTGTGCAAGACTATATGCCGAGCTTGGCTGGACACTTCAGCTCCATGTTGGCGCAATTCGAAACAACAATGCAAAAATGTATGCAAAGCTTGGTGCAGACACAGGCTTTGACTCCATAAATGACATATGTATTGCAGAAAAAATGTCAAAATTCCTTGACCTTTTGAATAAAGAAGACAAACTCCCAAAAACAATTCTCTATTGTCTCAATCCCAAAGATAACTATGTTCTCGGCACAATGCTCGGTAACTTCCAGGCAGCCCCCTTCAAAGGAAAGATTCAGTTTGGTTCCGGCTGGTGGTTCAACGACAACCGCGACGGCATGGAAGAACAGATGAAAGCCCTTTCAAACCTTGGCATGATAGCTTGCTTTGTTGGAATGCTCACCGATTCAAGAAGCTTTGTTTCATATCCGCGTCACGAATATTTCAGAAGAATTATGTGTAATCTTTTGGGAACATGGGTTGAAGATGGGGAATATCCAAAGGATATGAAGATGCTTACAAAAATTGCATCGGACATTTGTTATTATAATGCGAAAAGTTATTTCGGATTCTAAGATAAAGGAGTAAAAACAATGAAATTTAACGGTAATAAAGCAGAAGAAGTAAAAATTGCCTACATTGGCGGCGGCTCAAGAGGCTGGGCGTGGGGGCTTATGAGTGACCTTGCCGTAACAGCGGATATGAGTGGCGATGTATATCTCTATGACATCGATTTTGAAGCGGCAAAGAACAATGAAATCATCGGTAACAAATATAATGGTGTTGAAGGTGTAAAATCTCACTGGGACTATCACGCAGTTAAAACCATTGACGAAGCACTTTCCGGTGCAAACTTTGTCGTTATTTCAATTCTTCCCGGAACCTTTGACGAAATGGAATCCGATGTTCACGCTCCCGAAAAATACGGTATATATCAGTCTGTTGGCGACACTGCAGGCCCCGGCGGTATTATAAGAGCATTGCGTACTCTTCCCATGATGGAGGAAATTGCAAAAGCAATTGAAAAGAACTGTCCCGAAGCATGGGTTATTAACTACACAAACCCAATGACTCTTTGTGTTAAAGCTCTTTATGACACATTCCCCAAAATCAAAGCTTTTGGTTGCTGTCACGAAGTTTTCAGCACTCAAACCATGCTTATGAATATTTTAAAGGAATTTGAAGACATAGATGTGGAAAACAGAAACGAAATTAAAGTAAATGTTCTTTCCGTTAACCACTTCACATGGCTCAATAACCTTCGCTACCGTGATATGGATTTGATGCCTTTGTATGCAAAATTCTGTGAAAAATACTCCGAAATAGGCTATGATACAAGCGGAAAAGAAAACTGGCTCAACAGATTTTTCTACTGCTCACACAAAGTGAAGATGGATCTTTTCAAAAGATATGGAGTTGTTGCAGCTGCGGGCGACAGACATCTTGCAGAATTTTGTGAAGGCAAATGGTATCTTGAAAATCCCGAAGAAGTTCAAAAATGGGGCTTTGGTCTCACTCCCGTAAGCTGGAGAAAAGAAGACCTTCAAAGAAGGCTTGACAGAAGTGCAAAGCTCATCAGCGGCGAGGAAGAACTCAAACTCAATGAAACCGGAGAAGAGGGAGTTACACAGATGCGTGCAATCCTTGGACTTTGTGACCTTGTTACAAATGTTAATCTCCCGAATATGGGGCAGATTCCAAATCTTCCCATTGGTGCAGTGGTTGAAACAAATGCTGTGTTCCGTTCAGACTCTGTAACCCCGGTTTTTGCAGGTTCGATTCCCGAAAGTATCTATCCGCTCATTTCAAGAGTAAGCGGTGAACAGGAGATTGTTGCAAAAGCAATCAGAGAAAGAAATCTTGAACTTGCATTCCAGGCATTTGCAAACGATCCGCTTGTAACAATTCCCGTTAAAGAGGCAAGAAAGCTCTTTAAAGAAATGATTGAAAACACAAAGGCATACCTTGGTATGTATGATGTAGACGGTTTTAAAGCATAATCGGAGGATGATATCATGAGAAATGTAAAATCAATTGACTACATAAGCAATTTGTTTGAAAATGAACCCTCGATGAGATACAACGGCAAAGAAGATTTTGCAAAATGGCAGAAAAAATCATATGCAAAGCTTTGGGAACTTCTTGGCCTCGATAAAATGGTTAAATGCGAAAATGATGATTTTGCAGTTGAAGATGAAGAACAGAGAGACGGCTACAAAAAGCTCCATTTCACATTTCAGACAGAACCCGGTCTCTACACTCCCTGCTATGCATTTTTGCCCGATGACACAAAAAATGTTAAAGGTGTTGTAATTTGCATTCAGGGTCACTCCACGGGAATGCATATTTCAATAGGTGAGCCTCACTATGAAAGGGATAATGCATCAATAGCCGGCGGTGACCGCGATTTTGCAAACCGTGCCATAAAAGAAGGCTATGCGGCAATTTGCATGGAACAAAGATATATGGGTGAAAGCGGTTATTCCAAAGACGGCTCTCCTTCCTGCATGATAGAAGGCCGTGGACTTCCGTCTCTTCTTCTCGGCAGATGTGCAATAGGTGAGAGAGTGTGGGATGTGATGCGCCTTATCGATGTTATCAAGAAGTATTACCCCGACTATGCAAAGAAAATTATTTGCCTTGGCAACTCGGGTGGCGGAACAACAACATTCTATGCTGCCTGCATTGACGAAAGAATAGACTGCGGTGTGCCTTCGTGCGCAGTTTGTACCTACAAAGATTCAATTGTTGATCTTTATCATTGCTGTTGTAACTATATTCCGAGTGTGGGCGAATTCTTTGATATGGGTGACCTTGCAGGCCTCGTTGCTCCGAGAAATATGGTAATTGTAAACGGACTTAAAGATAACATTTTCCCTGATTTCGGAGTTCAAAAGACATTTGCAATTGCTCAAAACGCTTTTGAAGCTGCCGGATGCAAAGATAATGTTCGTCTTGTAACAGGACCCGAAGGTCACAGATTCTATGCAGACCTTGCTTGGCCTGTTATAAATGAACTTATGGATTAAAATAATCGTAGCCTTAACAACCAACACTGAAGACGCCTCAAACGGTGAATTTTCGGTATCTTTTGGCTTGTCGTCCTTGAAAGGCGAGTAGCCTTCCTGCGTCCTTCGCACCAAAAGCTACTCAAAAATTCATCCGTTTGAGGTCCTT
>JAFQBA010000140.1 GCA_017416845.1 Clostridia bacterium | reverse complement strand
CGCGTAAGCGGTGGAGGGATTGTAACAAACTGCCTCAATTGCAGTATTTGTGATTGTTTGAGAGTTTATTATTTAACAATCCCTCAGTCACTTCGTGACAGCTCCCTTTACACAAGGGAGCCTTTCGTCCTCGTGCTAAACTCCCCGACAAACCCCAATTTGAATATTCAACTGTAAATTATTTTGTATAAAGCTTAATTTCTGTAGGACTGAACCATCCCTGAACTGCGGTGTCACTTCCGGGATTAACAATTCCGGTACCTGTGATTCTTACCCAACGAGCACTCACGCCTTTGAGGTCAAAGTTCTGAAGCTCTGTTGAAGTGCCGCCGTCTCTGCCCTGCCATACCTTTGTCCATGAGGTTCCGTCTTCCGAAACTTCAACATAAAATTCATTGGCACGGGTGTTGCCCAGGTAGAATGCCATTGAAAGATAGTGAATGGATTTTGCTTCTCCCAAATCCATGCAAATCCAACCGGGCTGCTGAACGGAGAATCTTGTTTCAAAATCATTGTCAAATGCGCTCTTGGGCGGATTTGCCTCCTGAGGTACGGAAGATGCGGTTACCTCTTCGATGTCGAGTTCAACATATCCTTCATCTGCAAGAGAACGGGGAGGTACATTGAAACGAATGCCGTATACATTTTCAAACACACCGTTGCTGATTTTGATTTCAACACTACCGGGCCACTGGGCAGGAGGAATAATTTCAATCTTGCCGTCGCCGGTTGCTTCGATGTTGGGGATTGGTGAATCGGCTTTTTTGAGAGCTTCAACATAGAAGTTCATGTCGGGTCTGAAGCCTACAACATCTTTACCGTCGATTTTGAGTGAATCAAGTCTTGGCAGAACTCCCACAAAAACCTTTTCGGGGTCTTCAAGCTCCCACTGTGCCATGGGAGTTACCTCGGGATATTTTATTGTTCCGCCAACGGGGGTGTATACCAAGGGAGTGAAGCATACGCTTATGGTGAAGTCCTTAACATTTTCAAGGTGAATTGCAAGCTTGCAATAGCCTTCGTTTTTGTTCTGACCAACGGGGTTTGGTGATGTTGGAAGGGGTTTTGCTTCCATAACCTCAAATTTACCCACATCGGAGAGAAGCTTTGCTTCCATTCTGTTGCCCTTGATATCGAGAATTGCGGTTTTGCCGTCTTCGGAAAGAGTTACCTTTGCAGGAGTGTGCATAAACCAATATACTTCGTTTTCTCTTTCACTCTTGACTTCATCCTGAACAACGATTGATGTTCTGCCGTTGACAAATCTCATACCTCTTTCAACATTTTCAGCATAGTTTGAGTAGTTACCTGTGGTGTTTGTTGTTACAATGGCACTTACATCATTGTGTTCAAATCTTTCTATTTTGGAATAACCTGTTTTTAATATATCTTCGAGCTGGTCGTCGGGATTGAAAACAAGCATGTTGTGACCTTCGGCACGGTGACGGTATTTACCTCCGCCGGCAAGGTTATAGTCTTCAATACCCAAGTCATAGGCAAATCGGTCACCGAAGGAGTCGATGTAGAAGTTACCTGTGTCAAGGTGGCCATGGGTAACATCGGTTTCACCTGCATGAAGTCCGCCCCAGAGCATGCTTTCGGTATCCCAGCTGTTTCGAATTGAAACTGTTTCAATTATACGGTAGTAACGGTCGAGAGAAAGCTCCGAGGTTTCGGTTTCGGGATCGCCGACGCACGCAAGCATTTCACGGAAATGCGGTACGATGTTGTTTTCAATCATAGTTTTGTAGCGAAGGTTTCGAAGACCGACATCTCCTGCTTTTTCTGCAAGCCAGAAAAGCTCTTTGGTGTCGAGAGATGTGGGAACAATTGGACCTGCATCACCATAATTGATTGTATATTTACCGGAGAGTGCAAAAAGGAAATATCCTGTTTCTGCCATACCGGGAGACTCAGCCAGTCCGTAACTTGAGCCGGTTGATGTCTCTAAAGCCGACATACCTTCAACCATTGATTCGGTGGTGAGCTGCCAGTAGGAAGGTCCTTCGTAGCATGCACCGTCGGGAGCCGCAAGAAGAACTGTGTTTTCCATGTTCTTTATTGCCGCCTGAATGCATTTTTTGGAAATTTCGGGTTCTTCATCCATAATTGCAAGGGCAGAACATATGAGACCGCCTTGAATAACTGAGTTCCAGTTATCGGACATTGTTGACGTGTACCAGGTTGATTTGAGATAGGGTTCAAAACCGAATTTGACAATTGTGTCTCTGACATGTTTGCGCTGTTCTTCGTTCATCCAGTCATAGAGCCAGTCATATCCTACTCCGTAGCCTTTCATCCAGCATCCGGTGTCGAGCCAGTGACGGTTGTGGTTCCAGTCGGCATAATAGCCAACACCCATTTTTTCGAGCCACTCATAAGCATACTCGGCATAACTTTCATCGCCGGTTATCCGATAGATAAAAGCGTTGTAGCCCACAACCAAAAAAAGACGTTCACAATGAGCTCTCATACGTATTCCGTCGGTGGTTCCGTATTCGGGGAACTCAATTTTATTTACATATGTATCGGTATAATTCTTAATCTGTTCGAACCAGTCTTTTTTGATTTCGCTTGTGGCAATTTCCTGCTTAACACGTTCAAAGTCTGCAGCGGTTGCCCAGATTCGCGGATGCTGACCAACGGGGTGCTTTGCTCTGAGGTCTTGTTCAACCTTGTCGCCTGTGGGGCGTTCATAGCAAAGTGATGCAATGAGTTCTTTTATTATTTCGTCATCGTCATACCAGTTGTAGTCAACTTTAATATCGGAAAAAAGAATAATTCCGGTTTCTTCCCAGAGGTTTTTGCCCGAAAGCTCGGAGAAGAGTTTGGAAGAAACGTAGGTTCTGCCGTTTTCGAGGAAAACATCGCTTGTTCCTTCTCTTTTTTCGCCGTCAACCTTCACTTCACCGGTAGACGTTAATATTTCAACTTTTTTATCGTTGATTGTAAAACTTGTTGTTTTGGTCTTATCATCCCACAGTACCTTTCCGCCAAAGGCTTCGGCACCGTATTTGACGGGAATGTAGGAAATATCATCTTTTTTGATGGCAGTGATTTTGCCGGATGTTCCGTTCATGGAAGAAACTTTGCCGTCAACATAGCACTGAGAACCGTTTACGAAAAACGCAAGCTTGTTTGCCATATAGACTTCCATGAGACCTTCCGAAATTTCATTGCCTGCATTCCAGTCATATGCCGCAATTTCTTCGGGAATAAGAGCTTCGGGACCTTCATACACTTTGAAATCATCAAAATAGAAGCTTGTTTTGCAACCCTCACCTACACTTGTCAAATGGACACGCATTGTCGCCATGTTTTTGGCACCTTCGGGGAGAGGACTATTGGGAACACGAAGTTTGTGGTTTACATAAAGCGATGCAACCTTTTTATCGGTGTCAATTGCAAAAGAAAGGGTTGTAAACTTTCCTTCTGGAATTGTTATGCCTGTGTCTTTACCGAGGAAGGTGATGCGGTTGGAACCGTTTATGCTCATAACAGTCCAGGTTGTTGTCGAGGAGGTTGAGCTTTCCTGTGCATTATACATATAGAAATTTTTGGCACAACCGTAGGAATCGTCAATACGAAGTGCCATTTCAACAACAAACTGTCCGCTTACGCCGCCTATATCCTGAAAGGATTTGGTGTGCATAAGTGAGTCATCACGGGATCTGATTTTGATGTTGATGCTTCGGTTGAGATTGCTTGGGACAGCAGCAATACCCATGAGATTACCTTTCTGACCGTAGGTTGAGATAACCGATGACGGAGGCATCTGACCTATGTCATAACTGTTGAAGTCATCGCTAAACAGCCATTTGTAGGCGGTTTTTGAGGTTTCTTCCTCTGCGGCATTTGCGCCAAGTGAAGAAACATTCAAAAACGATGTCAAAACTGTCAAAATGACAATCAGTGAAAGTGCTTTTTTAATTGATTTCATATGCATTCTTCCTTTCATGAAAATGTATTTTATCTCATATTATATCAAACACTGTTCTCTATTATAAATTATATCATCATATGCGGTTTAGTGCAATAGGATTTGGCAGACAGTTTGTTCCAATTCATGTCCGCCAATAGCACCAAAATCTGCTGTTTTTATGCTTTTTACACAAAAAAATGTCTCAAAATTGACAAAAACAACATTATCGAAACAATGTTGTTTTTTAAATAATTAATATTAATTTGATTCGTCACGAAAATCACCCGGAAGACAACCGTAATGATTTTTAAAAGCTGTGTAAAAGCTTCTTACGGAATTGTAACCGACCTGTCCGGCAACTTCTGCCACAGAAAGTTTGGAATGAACAAGTAATTCTCCCGCCTTTTCCATTCGGGTGCGGGTTACAATCTCTTTAAATGTACAGTTATAATTATCTTTTACAATTCTGCTTACTTGCCTCGTGGAAAGCCCCACAACCTCCGCAACCTGCTCGATGGTTATGTCTGCACTGCCAACATGAAGCATGGTGCTGATTTTGTGAAGCCTTAAGTTCATGTTGTCATTTCCGGAATCGCTGTATATCCCCGAAGTTTTGCCGGAACATTTGATTAGCAAATATACAAACTCATGAAACATCGGGCCGAGGGTAAAAATGTCTCTTGTCTCTCCTGCTTTTATAATGCCCAAAACCAGTTCGAACATTTTTTCGGTCACATCGAGAATTACGTATTTGCCGGAAAGAACATCCTTAAACATGGAAAAAAGGTCAACGTCGGTAACAAGACCATTATTGCTTATCTGAAACATAAAGGTGCCGCCATCCGTTCCCTCATCGGAGCTTTTCATGGCATGATATGTTTTTGGAGGCACACAAAGAATCTGCCCGGGCATAATATTGACTTTGACATTATCAACAACAATGTTCATCTTGCCGCAATCGCAGTAAAAAAGTTCATAGCACGAATGGGTGTGCATAAAAGACGGATTGTACAAAGATGCACGGCGGGTGATGTTTGTATGAAGTTCGGATGAATCAACTGTTATGAGTGTTATCTTTATATTCTCCAAATTGAATGAAAATTCATTGGAAAAGAGGGTTGAAATTTTTTTCTGTCTTTCTTTTGTTATAGGCATTATCTCACCTCCCGCAAATATTCATGACTTTATTGTAGCACACAAAAATAAATTTTGCAATCATTTTAAATTGTAGCCCAAAAATAAGTGAAAGGCTCTGAAACAGAGCCTTTGCAAGAATTATTAGCAAGAAACATTTCCGTTTGAGACTAAAATTTCACAAAATCGTCTTTTAAGGATATGTAGGAGTTTTAACCACCACGCAACTTTACATTTGATCCACGGGATAGAGAATTTTAAGCTGGTTAATCTTTGACTGATAAGCTTTTTGCTGTTTGTCTTTCATAACAAGATCCCCAAGCTGACCTCTGATTTCGTCAAAGCCGTAGGTTTTTTCTTCATTTTTGGCATTGAGCTTTATGAGGTGATAACCAAACTGTGTTTTAACCGGCTGCGAAATTTCGCCCACATTCATTTTAAACACGGCTTCATCAAATTCGGGAACCATCTGACCCTTGGTAAATTCACCAAGGTTTCCGCCGTTTTCGGATGAAGGGCATGAGCTTTCATTACGTGCCGCATCTTCAAAGGATATCTCCCCTGCCTTGATTTTTTCAAGCAGTTCGTTTGCTTTTTCTTCGGAGTCAACAAGAAGGTGACTTGCATTTACCGATTCGCCGGCAACAAAGCGTTCTTTGTTTTCTTCATAGAAAGCTTTTATTTCATCCTCCGTTGCAGGCTTTACGCCTTCGAGAGTCTTTGACATCGCAAAGTTTACGAGCATATCTTCCTTTACCTTCTGAAGCTGTGCTTTAAATTCTGCATTATATTCATACATGTTCTTTTGTGCATCAAGAAGAAACAGCTTGTTTGCAATCAGCTGTTCAAGCACCATTGCTTTACCCTGTGCATTGTCGAGGTTCTGACCGCTTTGCATCAGTCTTACAATCATTTCGTTTACTTCGGCTTCGGTTATTGCAAGTCCGCCAACCTTGGCTAAAATTTTGTTTTCCATAAGTTTAAAATTCCTTTCGTTATGTATTCTTGAGGTTTTGTTCGAACCCGACAAGAATTGTTCATTTGCGTATAAAGCGATTATATCACAAAGATTTAGAAATTACAAACATTTCTTTTAAAAGCTATAAAATTATTCTCTGCGGAATAATTTATGTTGAGATTTACAAAATGATTTGAGACACAATAAATAGGCACAATCTAAAACTATGCCTATAACTCCATATTTATCTAAACTTTTCTAAACGAATTAACTGCTCTTCATCAACAACATTAATTCCATTCTTATATGTATAACCCATTTTTTTATAAAACTCACAAGCCGTAATTGAAGAAGGTATTTCAATGCGCTTTGCTCTTAAAAAGAACTCATCTTGTTCT
>JAFQBA010000139.1 GCA_017416845.1 Clostridia bacterium | reverse complement strand
TAACCCGAAGCTGTACAAAGGTACTGCGAGTGGTGAGATTTGGCAAGAGCAAAAAGGCATATAATTGAAGAAAAACATCTTGAAACAGATGTTTTTCAACATTTGTAGTAAAATCATATGATTTATAGGCTAATTAATACTTTGTATTGCTTATTATTTCTGCCTTTTTGCGGTCTGGAGTTTTTTTACATTCCCTTCTTATGAGAGGAAAGCTTTGTCGCACAAACAAATATTCCCCTGCTTTTTCCCATTAAACGGGAGGTTCACCGTATTCATTTGTTTCCGGCACTGATTTCTGAGCCATAAAAAACAGAATAACCAAGCTTCCGATTACCGGAATAAAACGAAGCAATACAAACAAGGACTTACGCCCTGTATCATGAAGTCTTCTGACAATCAACGACACGCTTGCAAACAACGTAACCAACAGATATACATTAAAAATATTATATATCATATTCAAAAAAGGCAGCATTCCCTCCGGAATGTATAATCCGCTGATAACATCACCTCGCACCAGCATATCAATACCGACAATTATCACCATAAACAACAGTTGAATCACTGTATCTGTAATAAATGCATACCAATATTCCTTTCGTGAGCTTCTGGAATGAAAATCCAGGCATCTTTTGTACATATCTGCATATGCTGAAATGAGAGTAATTTTTTTATTTGTTTTATTGGTATGTATGTTACCATTATAGGGCGAATGATAACCGGGAGATGTCCATGGATTATATGCCCCGAACGACGCAATCAAATCGCTGCCGCACTCCGTGCATACAAGCAAGTTTGTATTATTGTATATCCGCCCGCAACGCGGGCAACGTTTTATTAACTCAGCCATTGTAAAGCCCTCTGAAAAGTCATATTTTCGGCACACTCTGTCATGCATCTGACACAGAGAATGCCTATAATCATTTTAACACAAACGGGGCTATGTGTCAAACAATCATTCATATTTTTTCATTTGTTCCGTATAGAACTTACATATTTTAAAATTCCAGCTGCAACAATGGGTATTCAACCAAACATTTTTATCTCTGATGTGATTGAATGTGAATTTTCTGTTCTCACAATTTATAACTCCGCGTGTCTCGGATTCATAAAACGGACATAATGGATATTCCAGCATAGCTTCCTCCGTTTAATCAATTCCGTTTATTCCCACATATACACCATAAGATAGTCCTGCTTCTCTGCTGCATCTGATAACTTCTTCAAGACTGCGTTTTACAGGTCTCTTTCTTTTCTTACAGTGCATCACCATAACAGAAGTAACAAAATTACACCGACATGACTCAGAACAAAATTTTCTTCTGTACTCCGGTGAGCGGAATTTCTTTGCACACCACTGACACATATGCGACTTATTCTCCTTGAGAACTCGTTTTTTTGCCAGCTCAGCACATCTTTTTCTGCAAAATACTTTGGCATTTTTTCGGGAGTTGAAAGAACACTTACAATACGGACAAACTTTTTTTACTACCATTTTTCCTCCTTTTATATGTTTGACTCAATAATACATCCCATCATATACATACATGCGGACAATATTATTAATATCTTGTCACTCTTAAACAAACAAACCATTTTTTGTTTCATATGAAACACATCCTTTCGTGTACACACAATGCCTGTCGCAACGAATGTTTCGTTATCGACACATTAATAATAACACACATTTGTGTCTTTGTCAACACATTTTTTAAAAAACTATTGATTTTTTTGGAATAATGTGCTATTATAGATACATACAAATGAAAGGAGCGATAAAATGTCTTCATTAGGTGACCGAATAAAAGAACTCCGAAAAAGAAACGGATATACTCAAAGCGAATTTATTAAAATACTCAAGGATAACTACGGACTAAAAGCCGACAGAGTAATGCTGAGCAAATGGGAATGTTCGAAGCAAAGTCCTCACATAGACACTCAAAAGTGTATTGCCGATGCTTTTGGAGTCACCCTTGACTATCTTAACGGAATTGAGGAAAAAACCAATCTTAAACTAAAAAACATATCTCCTGCAAAAGAAACCAAAATACCCATGTACGGAAAAATAGCATGCGGTTCCCCCATAGAATGTAATCTTGATTTCGACATCGAAACCATAAACGGTGATCACGTAGACGGTGATTTTTGTGTTATAGCCAGAGGAGACAGCATGATAAACGCACGCATTTTTGACGGCGATATAATTACAGTCCGCAAACAAAGTATTGTTGAAAACGGCGAAATTGCCGCTGTAGCAATAGGCGATGAAGCCACACTTAAACGTGTATATTACATCGAAAACGGCATAATGCTCGTGGCAGAAAATCCTGCATATAAGCCGATGATTTTTGTGGGAGAAGACTGCAGCAATGTGGTGATTCTCGGAAAGGCTGTTTCAATGCATACCATGCTCAATTAAAAGTGATATATCACGCTGATTTTTACCGACAGCACGCCTCAACCCATTGCGGCACAATTGGTTGACCCTTGTTCATTTTTTTGTTTTTAATCAGGAAATAAACTCCTTTTTATGTTATTATTAAACATGGAAAGGAGTTTTTTATGTGTAAAGATAAACTTAAAGAAACAGAAAACAACATAATTAATCAACAAAGTATTTCTTTGAGCAAACCTTCAACCGATATAGATACTGCACTTTCAGACACTCCGGACAAGAAAGAACGAAGCTTACGTATTCTTGAACTGAGCGATCGTATGCTTGAAAAAATCAGTCGTGCTATTGACGAAATCGATATTTGCACAATCAGAGACAAGGTCAAAACAAAAGAAGTGGAATATGACAGTGAACTGAAAAAGCCCGTCAGAGAAACATATTCCGAAAAAGAAACGGTATCACTTCAGCATTCAACCGTAGATACGGGAGCACTCAGACAGCTTGTTTCCACTCTGAAGGATATCCGTGATATTCAGTTTGGCATATGCTCGCCATGTGACGAAGAAGTCGGACAAAACGGTGTTATTGTAATTGCCGATATTCTTAAGGAGGGAGAGAAATGAGTGTAATATGGACTCCTCAGCGAAAACAGGCGATATTTCAATCACGGCCCGAATATGAGGCTCTTTACGGCGGAGCCGCCGGCGGCGGAAAGTCCGATGCTCTTTTGACAGAAGCCCTCCGCCAGGTTCATATTCCCCACTACAAAGCCCTCATTCTCAGGAAAACCTATCCTCAGCTTTCTGAGCTTATTGACAGAAGCCGTGAGCTGTATTCTGCCGCATTTCCCGACGCAATATTCAACGAAACAAAACACCTGTGGAAATTCGCCTCCGGAGCCAAAATATATTTCGGAGCCATGCAACATACCGCCGACAGAATCAATTATCAGGGGAAACGATATGATTTTATTGCCTTTGATGAACTGACTCATTTTACATGGGATGAATATTCATATATGTTTTCCCGCAACCGCCCGTCCGGCGGAGGAACAAGAGTATATATCCGTTCCACAACAAACCCCGGAGGCGTAGGCCATGGCTGGGTAAAAGAAAGATTTATAACAGCTGCCCCGCCACTTACTACCATCTACAGTAAAATGAACGTGGTTTCTCCCGACGGTGAGCTGACCGAAACCGTAAGAGACCGTATTTTTGTACCGTCAACAGTATTTGACAACGAAAAGCTTCTGCAAAACGACCCGGGATATATTGCCAATCTTTCAATGCTTCCCCACCGAGAAAGACAAGCTCTTCTATACGGAGACTGGGACAGCTTCTCCGGTCAGGTGTTCACTGAATGGAAAAACGATCCTGCTCACTATATTGACAGGCGTTTTTCACATGTTATCACTCCTTTTGAAATTCCCAAAACCTGGAAAATATACCGTGGATTCGACTTTGGTTATTCAAAACCCTATGCCGTAGAGTGGATTGCCGCCGATTTTGACGGAAGAGCATATATAATTGCCGAATTGTATGGTTGCAGTGACAGCCCCGACACAGGCATCAAGGACACCCCTGCCGAAATTGCTCAAAAAATAAGAGAGCTTGAAAGCTCTCATCCAAACCTTAAAGGCCGCAAAATCCGCGGGATTGCCGATCCGGCGATTGCAAAAGCCGAAACCGGAATTTCAATTGCCGATATGATGGCAAAGGAGGGTGTGTTTTTTGACTTTGGAGACCATCAGCGTCTTCCCGGAAAAATGCAGTTTCATTACCGACTGGCATTCGACCAAAACGGCATCCCCATGATGTATGTTTTCAACACCTGCAAACATTTTATACGTACAGTTCCCAATCTCATATATGACGATTCAAATGTAGAGGACATCAATACCAGATCCGAAGACCACATATATGACTGCGTGCGTTATGTTTTGATGGCAAATCCCATATCAGCCCGTTCAAACGTGCTGACATCTCCGTCGGTTATTGACGATCCGCTTAATCTTAACGAAAAAAGCCATTTGGCAAATTATAATTTTTACATGATTTAGCATAAAAAGAAAAAGCGAACTTGCCCCCGTCATTCTTCCGTATTACACGGACAGAAAGGGTAATTTCGCTTTTTTGTTTTATTCAGAATATATCTTCAGCCTTTTTAAAATGCTTATCACGCGTTGTCGAATCTCCTTTGGCGGAAATGGGCTTTGCACCACCCAATACATCATAGGGTTTATTTATTTTAGGAGCCTCTGTTACCGGCGGTTCCTCTTCGACATTTTTTATTATCGTGGGTTCTGATTCGCAGGTCCCGATTTCGGATGATATCCCGGGTGATGTATTCATCTTTATTATCAAACCGCTTTTAGAAGTTGTCACATTGTCCTCTTGGGGGTTTCGTTCTATGTCACCGCCTGATTTGTCGTTGTTTTTCGGGGTTGAATCCCCTTGGGGAGTGTCAATAGGCTCATACACCAAAACATCGTATTTCTTTCCGGATGGTTCCGCAACAATACCGGGAAAGCTTTTATCCTCGGCTCCCTCTTTTTCTTCATATGACAAATCAATATCCTCAATTTTTGCTTTTGGATTGTCGCAATAATACTGAAGATAATTAAAAAGCTGCACTGCACCGGGGCGTTCCGTAGGATTCTTATGGAGCATTTTCCGTATGAGACCGGCTACAAACGGAGGAATTGAACGGTCAATACCTATTGTACCGCCGTCTAATATTGCCTCAAATGCATATGCATATTTAGATTTATCAAACAACGGAAGCTTGCCGGAAAAATATTGATGAAACAATACTCCCAATGCAAAAATGTCTATTTTACATGTTGGTCTGGTATTTTCCTCAGCAATATAAAGGAATGATTCGGGAGCAAAATATACCATATCCCCCTGAAAATCTTCATTACTGTCATAGGGACGTGCCTCAAAAAAGCTTGAGTCAAAATCTATCAGCTTTGCAGTGTAGACACCGAGAGGAGTCTGTTTGAACAAAATATTATCAGCCTTAATATCTCCGTGAACTATGCCGTGATTATGCAACATTGCAACCGAATGAAGAATAACCTTTGCAATGAGTACCTTCTGAGCAAGACTGAATGAGCACACCTGTTCAGGCGAAAAATTGACTGCATTAATCTTCTCGGTTATCATATAAAAACGGCTTTCATGTCTGAAGAAATCACACACGGTAACAACATTACCATTGAGGCACTTGTTCAGTTCACTGTAAAAGAGCCTTTTGTCAATATCGAATTTATTGCATATGTTTCTTTTTGACTGAACCTGTGCAGGCGACAAAACCGATGTGTCAATCGGATATATGGGAGATAAAAACTCTTTTATAAAAAATTCTCTGCCATTACGAGTTGCAAAACCCCATTTGGCAAAACCGCTTTTATCAGGTTTCAAATCTGACACGAGCCGATATCCGTGTATATCCTTCATTCGTTAGTCACCTCTGTAATAATCCTTTTTATAATCGTTCCAAAGATGAATCCTTGCTTCGTCGCCGAGTCCGGGCAAACCCGAAATATACTTTTTATAAAGCATGTCCATACGCGGTGCATATACCTTTTTGAGAGCTCTGACAGATTTATATCCGTATACAGCAACACACATGGTATAATCATCTGCTGTGTATTTGCGAATATAGTCATTCAGCTTATCCTTCCACTGTGCAATACTCTCCGAAGCCATTAGAGTATCCAAAAGCATATATTCAAATTCCATAGGAGTAGAAAAATAACCGAAAAATCCATCTGTTGCAGTAATCATTATTCCGCTTTCGGGAGCGTTAACCATACGCCCGTTCAGATGAAAACTGCCGTCAGCACACACCATATTTGTGAGCTTACTGTCGTTGGAAAGGTTTTGCAGTGCATCTCCGTCATCTTCAATATCATCGCGGGTTATCTGAATGAGTCCACCCTTTGTAAGCATAAACCCTCTTGAATCACCTGCCCAGATATACAGTGCCTGCATTTTCGATTTGTCACCGCTGAAAAGAACCATCGAAGCAGTTGTGGGAAAATTTTTGGTAAGCGATCCCTTCAGTGCTGTTGTTCCGGCAACACTATCATACTTGCGAAGCTCATTTTCAAGGTTTTCCTTCATTGAACTGCATACCGAATTCATTGAGTCGGATGACAATTCATAACCATGCTTTGTAAAAAGATTAAACCATTCGAGCATCAGATTAGCACTGGTGTGAGATGAAATAAACGCACCTGTTTTATTTTCAAAGCTGTCATATTTTCGTGAACCAATTCCGCCGCATCCGTCAAAAACTCCGATAAAGCCGTATTTATCGTTCAACGAATAAGCATAGCTGTCCTCTCCGTTTTTTTCAATCATCTCTCCGCCAACAACAAAAATGCTGTCAACTACCGACACAAGCGCGTTCTTTTTACTGTTTATAGCCATTTAAAATCACACCCGTTAAATTGTATTGGAAATAGAATCTATAATCTGCTCATAGTCATATTCGCCCAAACCCTTACCTGCAACCGAGGGGAAGTGAATAACATTATCCCAGGTGTCGGAAATGAGCCCCCAGTGAGGTCCGTTTGGAGCAAAGAGCAAAAGTCTTTTGGCATTCTGGTTAATGTATCCCGGGTTCTGACAGTCTCCCCACCAGGCAGTCAGCTCGTCAAATGTCTTTGCCATACGAGAAGGGTAGTTGGGAGCACTTGCACCAAAACCAAGTTCATGAGTTGTAGCATCTGTCCACACAACTATAACCTGCCTTTTTTTCATACCCTCTGCATTCCAGTTTGATCTGATTGCGTATCCTAACGCCTCAAGACCGTCTTCCGGGTCGTCTCCTCCGCCAAAAGCTTCAATACTGTTTACACATCTTTCAAAATCTGCGGTCTGCTCAGGAAGCGAGAAGAAATCTGTCACAAGCATTGCATCGTCTCCATCGGCAATATAGTCACGGAACGCCACAACTCTTACTCTGAGTTTGTCAATGGTTTTATTCTTTTTTGCCATGGCTTGTGTCACATCATTGAAAAAGTGTAATGCATTGTTTTTTACCATGTTGATAACACCGCCCATACTGCCGGTAGCATCAATGCAAAAAACCATGTCAACATTGTAAGTAATTCTGTAGTTACTGCTCATAATCAACTCTCCGTTTCATTCGTTTTTTATTACGATTGCTTTATTTTCATAAAATCTTTGATTTTCTTATATGCGTACATTCCTATGGGAATTGCAATCATTATCAAGCCTGCAACAAGCTTTATCATACCCATACTCCATATGGTTCCGGTCAAATAATGAATAATAGTCTCCGCAACATCAAAAACTATTTCATTATCGGGAAGGAAATTGTCAACAAACCCTATTCCCCATACATTGAATAAAATCAGATACAATACCGATCCTGCAATCATAGGAACAGAAGTCCAGATAAGGATGTTGATCTTCTTTTTTACAAACATAAACATCAAAGCTATACAGCATAACTGAACAGCAATGATTGTAATCAAGAGCCATTTGGAGCACAGTACGGCTATTGCATCATAAACTGCAACATGCTTGCCGTCGGGAGATGTGAGATTATAAAGCAAATCTCCGCCCTTCCCGTTGAGATATACAAAAACCTCATCATCCTTGATGTTGTATTTTGCCTCCTCAATAAGATAGTCTTCCTCCGACATTACAAGATTAAAAATATAATCTGTGTCAACAGCCTCAAGCTCTTCTCCGTTGAGAATATAGTCTGCAATCATTTCAAGCTGCTTGCCTGCATAATCGGTTATTTCCATTTTACGATATGCACGTCTGAATTCTGATTTGTCGACATCTGAAATATTATTGCTGTCGACCATCTCCAACATTTTTATAGGATCAAGCTTTGAAGGAATTTTTCTCAGTTCCTCCGAATCAAGTGCCGCTCTCAATGTCTGAAATGATAAAACCGTCAGTGCAGATAAAAACAATATCAAACTGAGCACCGAGGACATAACAATTTTAAAAACTTTTCCCTTCTCCTTTGGTGTGTTAACATATTTCAAATCCGGCACCTCGGAAGCAAGTTCGGTTTTTGTTGTATTTTCATTTTCAGCAACAATTTTTTCAGCGCTGTCCTGTTTTACACCGCAACTCATGTTTTTTCTCCTTTATGTTTCTATGTAACCCGGCAACTGTTTCGTGCTATTAAAAATAACTTGGTATAAAACCCGTCGCATTGTTATCATTGTTTTCGCCGTCACTTTCTGCCGATTCTTCCTTTTTGTTATCATCTGACGGAATTTTGTCGGAATCATCTGCGGGTGCTTCGGGAACGGGAAGCTTAAAGGTAACAACCAAATTGCCCGATTCGTCAACTGCAACGGATTCAAATTCTATGTCTTTCGCTTCTTGGCATGTGGAAAGGTCATAAATACAACTATCCGCAACAAGATATTTGCCGTATCTTGCAAGCTCAGCATCTTTAATTTCATCACTCAGTTCAAGCATTCCGACTACCTTGCAATCGTTGTTATAGACAAAGAAAAGCTTGTTTTGGGTTGAGTAGTTTATCATATAACCTTCCGCAAAGCAACTGATCTTGTCCGAATTCATACGACGTTCCGACTGTCCGCCGGAGATTATATAGCATTCATACGCAATTTGTACATCTTCCGGCTTTTCCTCACTATCCTCCGGATTGTCTGTGTTTCTGCGATTTTCTTCTTCATATCCGGGTATTTCAATCCAACCATCAATTTTTGTCATCGGTCCGTGAGGCGACACAGCAAAAACTCCGTCACCGATATACATGATGTTTTCTCTGAGTTTTTCCAGAGTCGCATCATAAATCTTTATACTATCGGATGAAGCTTCTTTATCTTTGCCGTCATTTCCTTTGCCGTCATTTCCTTTGCTGTCATTTCCTTTGCTGTCATTTTCTTTGCTGTCATTTCCTTTGCTGTCGACAATGCCTTTATCGTCACCGCCGGCTTTAGGGTTGCTGATTTCGATTGCCTGTACGGTTTTTGTGTTTTCCTCTTCAGCTCCGCCTTCTTCCGATTGTTGATTCTCGGCATCTTCGGAAGCAACCGCCGCAAACTCACCCGCATTTAAAAACGCATAGTTACCGTTCAATTCAGAATGCCACTCGCCGTTACCCGCTTCGTCAACTACTCTCCAAATACCAATCTGCAGACCTTTCTCTTCGTCCGCCTTTGACACAAGATAATAACCATCGGCATTATCGGAAATTATGATACTGTCCCAATTATTTGCATCTTCCTTGCGCGGCTCGGGAAATACAGTCTTGTCTTGTGTACCCTGAGCAGTTTTTTCCTTCTTTTCAGATACAGAATCACCCATAATCATGGAATTGGCAAACCAACCCATAATAAGTGACAAAGAAACTATGGCTATAATCAAAATCATACCGGGCTTTTTCGGAGGCTCGGGAAGCGGTGACGAATTAACCGCAGCCGGGGCAGGCATCATTCCCGACATAGAACCGCTGCATTCAATTTTTATGTCAAAAGCCCCTGCATCCTCAAGCGTAACGGGATATCCGCAGCTTTCACATTTGCTGCGTTTGCCTGAAACTTTTTTTCCGCATTTTTCACAAATCATTATTTTCACTCCTTAAGCCAATTACCGTTCTTCTCTGAAATACGGCAATCCGAGATGCTCGGGAGGCTGATTTTCTTTTTTGCTTCTCATACTTGTGATTACAAGTACAATGATTGTTACAATGTAAGGAAGCATTTTAAACAGCTCTCCGACTCTTCTGCCAAGATCTCCCGTATAGTAATATGCAATGTAAAGCCCTCCAAATACCAAAGAGCCCAAAATTCCTACATTTGGCTTCCATGTTGCAAAAATAACTATGGCAATGGCAAGCCATCCTCTGTCACCGAAACCGCCGCTTGTCCACGATCCGCCGGTATAGTCCATAATGAAGTAAAGACCTCCGAGGCCGGCAATAATACCGCCTATGCAGGTTGCAAGGTATTTATATTTTGCAACATTAATACCTGCCGCATCTGCAGTTGCAGGGTTTTCGCCAACCGCACGCAACTGAAGTCCTGCGCGTGTTCGTCTCAAAAACCAAGCTGATGCAATGGCAATGATTATTGCAACATACGCCAAAAAGCCGTATGAAAAAAACAATTCTCCAACCTCACCAAGTTTATCGGCAAAGGGAAGGGTCTTTTTGAAATAACCCGAGCTCCTCATTACGGAAAGCTGTCCGTCTCCATCCATCATACCAACCAGAGAACCACCGAAGAAATCACTGAATCCGATACCAAAGGTTGTTATGGCAAGGCCGGTAACATTTTGGTTTGCGCGAAGCGTAATGGTGAGAAAGCTGTATATAAGAGCCAGGAATCCCGACCCGATTATTGATGCCAGAAGCGGAATCAATACACATAAAGCCGGTGAAGGAACAGCGACAGAATGCTCGTATATATATGCGCCCATAATACCTGCACATCCACCCATATACATGATTCCGGGAATACCCAGATTCAGATTGCCCGATTTTTCGGTGATAATTTCGCCGGTGGAACCGAACAAAAGCGGAATAGCCTGTCCAACCGCTCTGGATAAAAATGTTACAATCATTTATTGTTCCCCCTTTTGCGAAATTTAAGTTGATACTGAATGAAAAATTCACTGCCTATTATGAAGAAAAGTATAATACCCGTCAATGCATCTGCTATACTCTCATTAAGTCTGAAGTCGGTGGCAATTTCACTTGCGCCTCTGTCAAGAAATACAATGAGAAAAGATGACATAATCATATAAACAGGATTGAATTTGGCAAGCCACGAAACCATGATTGCCGTAAATCCCAGACCGCCGATAAGATTTGCATTTATCGTGTAGTCAATACCCGAAACAAAAAGGAAGCCCGCAAGACCGCACAACGCTCCGGAAATAATCATGGTACGAATAATTACCTTTTTAACGTTAATTCCCACATATTTTGCCGTATTCTGACTTTCACCCACAACAGAAATTTCATATCCCTGTTTTGTGTAGCGAAGATAAATATACATCACGCCGGTAACTAAAGCGACAATTAAAATCGGTAACAGATATTGTTTTCCGCCGATTACGGGCAAATATCCTGCGCCGGTTGACGAATTTATAATTCCCACAATGCTTGAACCCTTGGGGTTTTCCCACAAGAGAACAAAATATGCAACAAGCTGAATTGCAATATAGTTCATCATAAGTGTGAACAGAGTTTCATTTGTATTGAACTTAGCCTTGAAATACGCCGGAATAAATCCCCACAGAGCACCTGCAGCAAGAGATGAAAGCAGCATAACAAGAAGCAAGTTTGAGTTTGGAAGTTTATCTCCGAGATATATCATACATGCTGCAGAGGCAAGTGCACCCACCAGACCCTGACCTTCGGCACCGATGTTCCAGAACTTCATTTTGAATGCCGGAGTAACTGCCAGCGAAACACAAAGTAACATGGAAAGCTCACGAAGAAGATTCCATATTTTACGCTCTGAAGAAAAGCTTCCGTCAAAAATGGCACTGTATACCGTTAAAGGGTTGAGCCCTGTAATAAGCACAATAATCAAAGCACAAATCACAAGCGAACTTGCAATTGCTATTATACGTATAGCCCATGATTTTTGCCAGCTTATTTGCGCACGTTTTGTAACGTGAAAAAGAGGTTCGTTTATTTGAGTTGTAATATTTTTTGCATTTGTATCCTTACTGTGCATTTTTTGAATCCTCCTTAGACTTTGTCATAAGAAGACCAATTTCTTCTTTGGTGGTCTGACGTGCATTAACTATACCGCTGACTGTGCCTCCGCTGAGAACCATTATGCGGTCACAAAGCTCAATCAACACGTCAAGATCCTCACCGACAAATATAACGGCAACACCATTTTGTTTTTGTTCGTTCAACAGATCATATATTGTATAGGATGCACCAATGTCAAGACCTCTCACGGGATATGCCGCCATAAACACCGTAGGTGCCGCCGCAATTTCTCTGCCTACAAGCACCTTCTGAACATTACCTCCCGAAAGTCGGCGCACGGGAGTTTCGGCATCGGGTGTGGAGATGTGAAGTCTTTCAATAATCTCATCCGCAAGATACTTTGGCTCTTTACGACTGAGGAATATCAGAGGTCCTCTCTTGTAGCTTCGAAGCATCATATTATCCACAATACCCATGTTACCCACAAGTCCCATACCGAGACGGTCTTCGGGAACGAAGGAAAGACGAACACCCATATCACGTATCTGCATTGGAGTTTTGTTTCTCAAATCTTCTTTCTCCTGAGTTTTCGGGTCAATATATAAAATGTCTCCGCTTTCAATTTTCTGAAGTCCGGCAACAGCCTCAAGAAGCTCTCTCTGTCCACTTCCTGCAATGCCGGCAATACCAAGTATTTCACCGGATTTTGCTTCAAAGGATATATTCTTTAAAACAGTAACACCCTCACGGTTTTTGCAGTTTATATCCGACACTATCAGTCGTGAAGAGGGATTTACCGGCTCGTCTCTGTGAATGTTAAGCTCGGTTTTTACACCAACCATCATCTCGGTAAGCTGTTTTTCGTTGGTCTGTGCAGTAATAACCGTTCCGACATATTCTGCTTTTCTGAGAACGGCTACCCTGTCGGAAAGACTTAAAACCTCGTGGAGCTTATGGGTTATAATGATTATTGCCTTTCCGTCATCACGCATACGGCGAAGAACATCAAAAAGCACCTGAGTCTCCTGAGGAGTGAGCACTGCAGTGGGTTCGTCAAGAATGAGGATATCTGCACCGCGATAAAGCACACGGATTATTTCAACTGTTTGTTTTTCAGAAACAGACATGTCATATATCTTTTTGTCGGGATCAATAATAAAACCGTATTTCCCCGCAATTTCAATTATTCTTGTTCTGGCCTTTTTTAAATCAAAACCTTTTTCATCATCTATACCAAGCACAATGTTTTCGGTTGCATTAAACACGTCCACCAGCTTAAAATGCTGATGAATCATACCAACGTTAAATGAAAAAGCATCTTTGGGCGAATTGATGGAAGCCTCTTTTCCGTCTATGAAAATCTGACCGCTGTCAGGTGTATAGATGCCGGCAACAACATTCATAAGAGATGTTTTTCCGCTTCCGTTTTCACCAAGCACCGAAAGAATTTCGCCGTGATAAACATCAAGCGAAACATTTTTATTGGCATATTTATCCCCAAAGGATTTAGTTATGTTTTTGAGCTGCAAAGCAATGCGTTTTTCGCTCACAAAATCTCCTCCTTAGCTTCAGATGCTAGCCTTAACGACCGACACTAAAGGCGGTTGTTAAGGCTGGCAATTTATTCGTTTTAAAAAAGAAAAAATTTAATTTTGCCCTTTTTAAAGCAAACAAAAATGTTTTCAGAAAAAAACCAAATTCAGGCAGAGCATTGGCTCTGCCTGAACCGTAAAAATTAATTTTCTTTAGGGAATGTAATTCCGTCAATCTTCAAATCGAAGTAAGGAGCACTACGATATTCTGATTCATGGAAGTATCCGTCAGCAACAACCTGGGTGTCACCGGTATAATCAGGATCGGAATCTACATCAGCCTCATATTCTGTAATGGTTTTGCCGCCTACAGTAAATGTGGTTGTGTCAAACACTTTGATTTCGCCGGCGATGAGCTGTGCCTTAACTTCTTCAAGCTTTTCAGCTGTTCCGGGAGCAGCAACATCTTCGTTGAGACCGAGAATCTGAACACCGTCATTTTCGAGTGTTCCGCAATAATCCTGAGTGATTTCTTTGTCATTCATAGCAGCATCGATAATGTGTTCAAAATATGGCTGCCAGTTGATTTTTGAAGAAACAAGAGCTGTGCTGGGGCCCCATTCGCGTGTATCGAGGTTATATGCAACATTGGGAACGCCTGCAGCTTCACAAGCCTTGGGAGCACCTTCGGAGTCGGCATGCTGGCTGATGAGTACGCAACCTTCTTTGATAAGTGCGTTTGCAGCTTCATTTTCTGCGGTAATATCAAACCATGAGTTTGTGTATTTTACACTCATTGTTACATCGGGGCAAACATATTTTGCACCAAGATAGAATGATGAAAGACCGGATATAACTTCAGCATAAGGATGAGCACCTACATAACCCATTTTTGCTTCAGCAGCATCACCGTTTGCAATCATATCATTGATTTTGAGACCGGCAGCAACACCTGCAAGGAATCTGCCTTCATAGATTGTAGCAAATGCGTTGAAGTAGTTGGGAAGATTTTCGGTGTGAGCCTTTGTACCTGTTGCGTGGCAGAAAATAACATCTTTGAATTCTTTTGCGGCTTTAATCATGAAATCCTCATGACCGAAGCTGTCTGCAAAAATGAGGTCACAGCCATCATCTACAAGCTCTGCAGCTGCTTCATAGCAAGCATTGTCCTCGGGAATGTTAACCTTGAATACAACCTGACTGTCTTTAAGACCGAGAGCCTTTGTTGCGGCTTTCGCAGCATCAATAAAGTTTTTGTCATAGGTTGAGTTTTCATCGTGAAGGAAAATAAATCCAACCTTGAAGCCCTCGTCTTCTTCCGAACATCCTGCAAAGGGAATTACCATCACAAGACACAGAAGTAATGCCAATAATTTTTTCATTTTTTTCAACCTCCGTGAAAATTTTATTGTCTGACCTTAGTCGACATAATACACTCTCATTTTATATTATTTTTATAATAATTACAATAAGAAATTATCACAAATTTTCATGTGTTTTTCAATGCAAATTGCACCAATAATATCATGTATCGGGCTTTGTGCTCAAGGAAAAAATTACCAGTATTTCTTCCAGTCGGGATTAAGAAATCTCATGAGAGCTTCCATATAGAAATAATCACCCCATATATTGCACTCATCAATGCCAAGATTGCCTGCATAATAATAGGTTGCATGGGCAAGAAGTCCGTTTGAACCGGAGTTTTTCTTTATTGCGCATGTGTCAATAAGGGCATTCATAATTTCCTCGGCAGCCTTCTCGTAGCGTGCCTTGTGCTCTGCATCGAGAGGCATTGTCCTGCATGCCTCAAGAAGACCGCACACCGAAATTGCCGCCGCAGAGCTGTCACGGGGTTCGTCTCCCTCGGTAAATGAAAGATCCCAATATGCAATTTTGTCCTTTGGCAGATGATCGAGATAATAGTCTGTAATTGAACAATATTTTTCAACTATGGAATCATTTTTCATGTGTGAATATGTAAAAGGAATACCGGTTACACCCCATGCCTGACCTCTTGACCAGCAGCTTGTATCAGAAAGTCCCTGTTTTGTTCCTCCGCCAAGTCTTTCACCTGTTTCGGGGTCAAAGTAGAAATTCTGGAAAGTAGAACCATCATCTCTCACAACGGTTTCCATTGTGGTGTTGAAATGTGCAAAGGCTTTTCTTGTAAACTCGCTGTCTCCGGTTTCCTCCCCTGCCCAGTACAACAGATGAATATTCATGAGACAGTCTATAATAAGACGGTACAAAGCCTTGTTTTCACAGTCGGCTTTGCCCGCAAGCTGAATGAACTGTCCCTTTTCACGGAAACGGTTTGCCAGAACCTTTGCCGCCGCAATGGATTTTTCTTTCAGATATTCATCTCCGGTAACCTTGTACCCGGCTGTGGTTGAAAGTGTAAACACAAAGCCTATGTCATGATCACCCATGCCCACCATATTATCAACTCTGTTGACAAAAGAAGGCAACAGCCCCTTTACGGTATTAAGATATTTTTCATCCTTTGTAAATTCATATGCAAGCCACAGCATTCCCGTCCAGAAGCTCTGCGTCCATCCTCCCTCGTTGCCTGAGTGTCCGTATATGCCGTCGGTGCTTGCCGCCGATGGAAAACTGTCTGAAAAGTCAGGAATCAGCCCGTCTATTTTTGCAAGTGCATCATTAAGCGCAGATTCGAGCTTTTCCCGTGTTAATACTGTCATTTTAGTATCCTCCGTTCAATTAATTTTTTATTTGAATTAATTATATCACCTGCGCCGTATAAATTCAATAGTTTTTTACAAATCAATCCGACATTACAATTCTTTGTTCATAAGTCCTTTCATGCTATTGCATTTTTATAACTTTTGTTTTATACTTAGCCTTAACAACCAACACTGAAGACGCCTCAAACGGTGAATTTTCGGTATTTTTTGGCTTGTCGTCCTTGAAAGGCGAGTAGCCTTCCTGCGTCCTTCGCACCAAAAGCTACTCAAAAATTCATCCGTTTGAGGTCCTTT
>JAFQBA010000138.1 GCA_017416845.1 Clostridia bacterium | reverse complement strand
TATAATTGAAGAAAAACATCTTGAAACAGATGTTTTTCAACATTTGTAGTAATTTCAAATGATTTATAGGCTAATTAATACTCTGTATTGCTTATTATTTCTGCCTTTTTGCGGTCTGGAGTTTTTTTACATTCCCTTTTTAATTATTTCATATAAATATCCAAAATTGTTACGCCTGCGGGCTGAAGCTTTACTTCAAAGCCTTTTTTCACTTTGACTTCTTCGGTATAAAGATAAACCTGCTGATTGGTGGACACATCCATCCATCTCGGCGGAAGTATGGGGAATTTGCTGATGATATTTGCATCTTTAAATTCAAGGTCATCTTTTGCTTTTACAAATGCACGGTGATACTTGTGATCAACATCGTTGAAAATGTATGTTCTGTAGGCTCCGTCGGGCATTTTTATGATTGAATGAGGTTTATCAACCTCAAAGGGACAATCAATAATTTTGCCGAGAACCAATGCCATTGCATCAAGAAAACCTTTGTTCACTTTTGAGAATGTAAGGGTGTCAAGAAGAATTGACCATGTCGGCTCTTCAACCTGTGTAAGGTCGCCTTCAAGGTTCGGTGTGCCGTCGTCTACACCGACAAGTTCGCTAACCGCAGTTTTAATTTCGTCGCTCACATCACAGCCGAAAACGAAACCTGTCATTGGATAAGCCGAGAATTTATCTTCAAATTTAAATGACGGATTTATGCCAAATTCTTCGGGTTTAAATCCGGGGCATGCGGTTGCGAAAACAGCACCTCTGTCATAGGAGGCAATTGCCTTTTGTTCATCGGCAGAAAGCATGTCGAAGTTTGGAACAAACAGTGTGCCGCTGTAGTTTTCAAGACCCTCGGGACGAACGGTGGCACAAAGATGTGTACCTGCTTTGCTGATTTCATAAAAATGCTTAAAGGGTGTCCATCTGCGAGTGTGAATATATTCATGAAGCATATTATCAAAGGCATAATCTGACCAATACATGGCAGGCGAAATCACGCTTTCGGCTTTTGAAGAAAGAGCAACTTCAAGACGTTCTCTCTCCCAGTCCCAGTCTCTTTTGGGGATACCGTCTGCAAGGCAAAGGAAGAATCCGCCAAGGGCACGATTGATGCCGTCTGCATCTATCATCTGGTAGGACATCATGGTATACATATCCCTTTCATGATGGCAGGGAGCGTGGTTTATCATGCTCCATTCTTCGGAAGCATCCTGAAGTCCGAGCATGGAAACAAGATGACCCTTGGGCAAAAATGCTGCAGTGGTGGGCGCAAGAGCCATATATTTGTGGAAATAATACGGATAATTGTCGGGGTTTACAATTCCGCAGCTTGCAGAGAGAATGTTTGCCGTGATTCGGTCTACCCCTGCGTTTACAAGACGTTTGAGGTCTATGCCCATGCAGTAAAGTGTCTCAAAGGGGTCACTGCAATACATTGCAAGGGTTGAAACCTCTTTGCCGATAGCATGAACACGATCACAAAGCTTTTTGAAAAACTGCTCCCAACGCCAAGCCATGAAATTGATATATTCCTCACGAAGATTGGCATAAATGTATTTTGAGCGAAGCATTTCAGCATCTTTGCTGTCGTCGCCCATTGTAGCCATAATATCCGGCGGAAGAGTTACCTTTGAATGAGTGATAAACTGATCGATAAAATCCGTGGAATATTCCATTTTACATGTCATGCCGGCACCGGGAGGGCAAAAACCGTCAGCAAGATGTATGCCGTCCAGGTGATAGTCTGTCAGGGCTTCGCACACCTTGTCTATGAAAAAGTCTTCATAGTATGTGCCATCTTTAAAGCGTTTGAGGGCAAACAGAGTAATCATGCCCTCTCCGCCGGTGTTGGAGTGTCGTCTCACTTCCGGATGGTCATTTATCCATTCATCATGAAATTTATTGTTAAGACTGTTTCCGAAAATGCCGGCATACAGCTTTGAGCCGTGTTTGTGAAGATTGTCGGCAAGGTCTCTGAAATCATAGTTTGTCCAGGGCTGGCGCTCTCTTTCAACATTACGCGGAATACCGTAGTAGGAACAGTTGTCCGGATGAAGAACATATTCCTCCTCCATGCCTCTGTGCTGGTGGAAAAAGTCGGGATGGAAAAGAAGCGCACAAACTCCGTCCAGTACAAAGCCTGTTTGTTCTATGTATCTTTTTACACCCTTGTCCTCATCGTTGCGGTCAAAGCCCAGAAGCTGCATCCACATATATACACTGCCGTCTTTCATAATTATCATCTCCTGATTATAAAAATTCGTCATAACAGCCAATACCGAAGGCGGTTACATATATCCCGTCCCGTTCGACATTAAGCATAGCTCCATTTTATATAAAAAAGCAAAATCATTCTATGGTATATTCGCACTTTTTGAAAATAATATATATTCGAATTTACCATAAAAAGAATGGTGAACAAATCAAGCGATTGTTTCACCATTCAATTTTTAACGATTTATATATTTCAAAATTTCCCGGGGAGTGTCAACAATGACATCTGCACCGTTTTCTTCAAGCTCTTTTTTGTCACGAAAGCCCCATGTAACACCAATTGTAAAGCAACCGCCGTTTTTACCGGTGAGCATGTCAACTGCGGTATCACCTATGTAGAGACATTCATCAGCCGAAAAACCGATTTCATCAAAAAGCTTTTCAAGACCTTCGGGGTCGGGCTTTAAGGCAACATCGTCTCTTGCACCGTAGGTCACATCAATGAGATCACCGAAAAACAGCTTAACGGTTTCACGGGCGGCTTTGTCGGGTTTGTTGGAGAGGACGCATGCCTCAATTCCCATTGTGCCAAGCTCTGCAAGAAGCTCGGGGATTCCGTCATAGGGTCTTGTGCCGTCGGTCACACCTTTGTCATATTCTTTCATGAATGACTTGTAGACATCGTCAAAGTTTTCGTCCAAATCCACATTGCGTCTTTCAAGCATTCGCCCGATGAGCTTTTTTGTTCCGTCCCCTATCATATATTTAACTTCTTCGGGGTCAATGGATTCAATGCCATGTTTTTCAAGGGCATTGTTTGCAAGTGAGCTGAT
The DNA here is from genome assembly GCA_017416845.1 of Clostridia bacterium. GTDB lineage: Bacteria > Bacillota > Clostridia > UMGS1810 > UMGS1810 > RGIG1828. The sequence continues at coordinate 1,276 of JAFQBA010000138.1, read as the reverse complement.
TGTGAAAAGTGTGTTTAACAAAGTTCCGTCAAGATCAAATATACATGCTTTAATCATTTTCCGACTCCTTTGCATTTCGTTTTTCTTCTCTTATGCCTTCAAGAATTGCTTCAAGTTCTTCTTTGTTAAATTCGTATTTTTCGGGGCAGAACTGGCAACAAAGCTCGGCTTTGCCGTCTTCTTCGATAATTGCTTCAAGCTCGGTTTCGCCAACGGATGCAAGCACGCGGCTCACCCTTTCACGGGAGCAGTTGCACTTGTATTGAACATCTTTTTTCTCGGTAATGTGATAATCAATGCCACGAAGCGCAACATACAAAATATCTTCAACACTCATACCCTCGTCAAGCATCTGAGTTACGGAAGTGATGTTTTTGATGTTTTCTTCAAGGATGTCGAGAGTTGCATCCAAAGCACCGGGCATAACCTGAATGATGATGCCTCCCGATGTTTTAACCGACAAATCCTTGTCCACCAAAACCCCAAGTGCCACAACAGACGGCACCTGCTCGGACACGGCAAAATACTGCGCAAGGTCATCACCGATTTCACCGGAAACGAGGGGGATTTTGCCTATGAACGGCTCTTTGAGACCAAGGTCGGTTATAACGGTGAGAAACCCGTCTTTTCCAATGGCTCCGCCAACGTCAAGCTTGCCTTGTGCATTTAGGGGAAGGTCAACGAGGGGCTGACCCACATAGCCCTTTACGCTTCCGTCGGGGCTTCCCACCGCCATAACTCTGCCCATGGGACCCGAACCTGTCATCTGAAGAGTTATGATTTCTTCTTCGCCTTTAAGCATTGCACCCATCATGGATGCGGCGGTGAGTAGTCTGCCTATTGCCGCCGTTGCCACGGGAGATGTGCCGTGATAGCGTCTTGCGGTGTCGGCAATTGTTTTTGAATAGCAACCGAAAGCTCTTATGCTTCCGTCTTCACTTACGGCTCTTATTAAATAATCGTTCATTTTGATTTCTCATTTCTTGGTTAATAAATTTAAATTTGAGTTTGTAGGGGAGTTTGAAGTTGGAATGTGCATCGTAGGGCGTGTCGACCTCGGCACGCCGAATAAATTCAAAAAATCCCCAACTATATAACAAACACCAGAACGTAAGCCTTCTCCTTGGAGGAGAAGGGGGGACCGCGTGAGCGGTGGATGAGGTGTCTCGCTAATAAGATACACTGAAATAACGCCGCTTTGCGGCTACACCTCATCAGTCAAGCTTAGCTTGACAGCTTCTCCTCGAGGAGAAGCCTCACGCTTTAGCATAATTTC
>JAFQBA010000137.1 GCA_017416845.1 Clostridia bacterium | reverse complement strand
TTTTTGCTCTTGCCAAATCTCACCCTCGCAGTACCTTTGTACAGCTTCGGGCACGTGCGAATCGGGAATACTTCCCGATTCGCATTCGATTTGACAATTCTGAATCGTTTTTTCCTGTCCCCGAGGCAAAGTGAAAATTGCTTGCAATTTTCACTTTGCCGAGTTGTCGTTCCTTGTGTCAAACAGTTCGATAAACTCAAATTTCAAATCATATATTCCACTTGCATTTTTTGACAATATAAAGTATTATAGTATTATATAAAAATGTATTGGAGTGATTCTGTGCCAAAGCATCCAAATCAAAAACTTAAACTTCTTTATCTTGCAAAAATTATGAGGGAGAAAACCGACGAAAACCATCCCATCACCATGTCCGAAATCATCTCGGAGCTTGAAAAATATGATATTCAAGCAGAGCGCAAAAGCATATATGACGATTTCGAACAGTTAAACATTTTTGGCATGGATATTTGCAAAACATCGGGCAAAATCCCCGGCTATTTTAATGCAGAAGCCGATTTTGAGCTGGCAGAGCTGAAGCTTCTCATTGATGCGGTTGAATCCTCCAAGTTTATCACCGAAAAAAAGAGTATGGAGCTTATTGCAAAAATATCAAAGCTCACAAGCTCTCATAATGCCAAAAACCTTGGCAGACAGGTTTACATGGCAAACCGTGTGAAAACCTTGAATGAGCAGATATATTATAATGTTGACAAAATACACGATGCCATAGCCGCAAATAAAAAGATTTCGTTTAAATATTTTGACTATACAATCGAAAAAACCAAACAATACCGTAAAGACGGTGCAGAATATGTTGAATCTCCCGTGTCACTTATGTGGGATGACGAAAACTATTATCTTGTTGCCTACAATTCAAAATATTCAAATTTTGTTCATTACCGTGTTGACCGAATGGAAAAAATTTCGGTTTGCAATGAACCAAGGGCTGATTTTGGCAAAAACTTTGATCCTTCGGCCTATGCAAGAAAAATATTTTCAATGTATTCCGGAAAAGAAATGATTGTTACCATGAGGTTCTCCAATTCTTTGATTAATGTTGTTTTCGACCGTTTCGGCATGGATGTAACACCTTTTCGTGACGGTGACGAACATTTTTACATAAAAACAAATGTTTCTGTCAGTCATCAGTTTTTTGGTTGGGTTGCATCTTTGGGTGACCGTGCGGAAATTCTTTCACCTCCCGAGGTCAGAGACGAATTTCTCAGCATGCTCACTTCGGTAATCGAAAGACATAAATAACATGACAATAACAAATGAACAGGAGGAAAAACATGGATAAGCCACTATCAAAACAAGCGCTTGCAATTATCAAAAAAATGCAGCAGAACGAACTTACCGAAAGTGTGATTTACAGAGAAATTGCAAAATTTGCAAAAGGCGAAGAAAATAAGAAGACACTTTTGAGACTTGCAGACGAAGAAGAGGCTCACTATGAAATATGGAAAAATTATACCGGTATTGAAATGAAACCTCAAAAACGCAAGGTTTTTAAATTTAAAATGCTTGCCCGGATTTTGGGCTTTACTTTTGCTGTTAAACTTATGGAAAAGGGTGAGGAAACTTCCCAAAAAGAATATTCAATCATTTCGAAAGAGGTTAAGGAAAGCATCAGAATAGCAGAGCAGGAAGAAGAGCACGAATCGGCTTTGCTTCAAATGCTTGACGAAGAAAGATTGCAATATGTAGGAAGCATGGTTCTCGGAATGAATGACGCCCTGGTTGAGCTCACAGGGTCACTTGCAGGTTTCACATTTGCCATGCAAAACACTCGATTGATTGCGCTCTCCGGTCTTATCATGGGCATTTCTGCTACATTTTCAATGGCTTCAAGTGAATTTCTTGCGGCAAGGAGTGAGGGAAGAACCGATGCAATGAAATCTTGTTGCTACACAGGTGTTGCCTATCTGATAACTGTTGCACTTCTCATAATTCCGTATCTGATATTTAGTAGTGAGAATTATATGTATGCTCTTTTTTCCATGCTTACGGTTGTAATTCTCATAATTGCCGGATTCACCTATTATATTTCCGTTGCAAAAGGCGAAAGATTCAAACCAAAATTTTTGGAAATGTCGCTTATAAGTATTGGTGTTGCAGTAATATCTTTTGGTGTCGGAATACTTGCAAAACATTTTCTCGGTGTTGATCTGTAAATTCATATTGTAAAAGTAAATATTGTTGAATTATTATGATTATTATATTATAATTGATTTTAATATTGACTATTAAGATATTTGTAAAGGATTGATATTATGGATATAAACACAATTTTAAAGGGGATTGAATGCAGCTGCGGAAAATTTCACAAATGCGATATTGACTATGTTTACATAGAAAAAAATGCCATATCAAGGCTAAAGATGCTTTGCGGTTCATACGGGAACATTCTTGTTGTTGCCGATGAAAACACCTTTAATGCGGCAGGGGAGCAGACCCTTGATGCTCTTTCGGGAAAAAAGGTAGAAAAGGTCATTTTTGACGGAAAAACAATTCTCATTCCAAATGAGGATGCAATTGAAACCGTTAATCAAAAGATTGATAACACCGACCTTATCGTTGGTATAGGCTCCGGCGTAATTCAGGATTTATGCAAATATGTCTCCTTTTTTGCAAAAATCCCCTATATGGTTGTGGCAACTGCTCCTTCTATGGACGGCTATGCTTCCGACGGTGCGGCAATGATTTTAAAGGGTATGAAAGAAACCGTCAAGGCTCATCTTCCGAGAGCCATCATTGCCGATGTTGATGTTTTGAAAAATGCTCCCATGGATATGATAAAGGCAGGCTACGGTGATATAATCGGCAAGTATTCTGCTCTTTGTGACTGGAAGCTCTCAAAGGTTGTTAATGATGAATATTTTTGTGATTATATTTATGACACAACCTATGAAATGATAAATAACTCGCTCAAAAACGCAAAGGGTCTTTTGAATCGTGACGAAGAAAGCATTCGTGCACTCTCCGAGGCTCTTGTCATTGTGGGCATAATGATGAGCTTTGCAGGCTCGTCAAGACCGGCATCGGGCAGTGAACATCATCTTTCGCACTTTTTTGAAATTGTGGGAATAATCGATTCCAAACCGTATTTTGCTCATGGTATTGATGTGGCATATTCAACTGTTGTCACTGCAAAAATCAGAGAAAATCTTCTGAAATCAGACGTTCCTGACAGCATTTTCCGTCTTGAAAGAAAAGATTACGAAAACAAAATCAAAGAAATCTACAAATCCGCCGCCGATGAATGCATCAAGCTTCAGGACAAGGTTAATAACTACCAAAACAACCGCCTTGAAGTATACAAAGCAAAAAAAGATGAAATCAAGAATGTTCTCTCCGAATGTCCCACAGCCGATGAGATTTCAGACATCCTTTCAAAAGTCGGACTTGATATGGCTGAGTTTGAAAAAATGTATGGCAAGGAAAAAATCAACACTGCCGTTTCCTATGCCAAAGACCTTAAAGACCGCTACACTGTTTTGTGGCTTAATTATGATTTGATGGGGGAATAAATTAATTAATATTCATTCTGTGAATTTTGGCATATTCCTCCGGGCTCATATCCGTATACTTAACAAAATTACGATAAAACGTAGAAAATTCGCCGAATCCGCTTGTTCTCGTGGCTTCGACGAATTTTTTGCAATTTATCATCCATGAAAGTCTTGTTTTTTGTCGTTTTTTGTTTTACTGATTTTTGACTAGCCTTAACGACCGACACTAAAGGCGGTTTTAAAATATAAATTTCGCCTCACTCGTCGTTAAAATACTCGGAAATATAACCATATTTCCTGCGTTTTTGCCTTGACTGTGACAAAATTTATTATTTTAAAACTCCAAAGGACCTCAAACGGATGAATTTTTGAGTAGCTTTTGGTGCGAAGGACGCAGGAAGGCTACTCGCCTTTCAAGGACGACAAGCCAAAAGATACCGAAAATTCACCGTTTGAGG
>JAFQBA010000136.1 GCA_017416845.1 Clostridia bacterium | reverse complement strand
TTCAAGAAGAAAAAGTCCTTAGATTTCTTTTCAGGAAAATATCTTCTCATAGTTTCATTATAACTCAAATGGTTTTGTCGCATATCCATTATAACAGATATTTTGAAATCTGGCGAGTAGATTTTGTTTTTTTCTGTTTTATCCATAAAAATATGCACCTCCAAAAGTGTCTAACTTTTGGGGTGCATATCATTTAGTGAGAGGCGCTTTTTTGATGTGCAAAAACTTAGTATCAGTGATAGATATATTGACTTTTTTCATAAAGCATGTTATAATCAAAATACCCCCCGGGGGTATTTTGAAGAGGTGATGATTTTGAATACACAATGCAATTGCCGTATTAAAGAACGAAGCTGTGATGAACAAAAGCGGCTTATCAACCGTCTCAGCCGTATAGAGGGTCAGATAAGAGGGCTGAAAACTATGGTAGAAACGCAAAGCTACTGTATTGATATAATTATTCAAGCATCGGCTGTGTCAGCAGCCCTGAGTTCTTTCAGCAAAGAATTGCTGGCCGAGCATATAAAAACCTGTGTTGTACAAGATATAAAAGAGGGTAATAATGAAAAAGTGGATGAACTTATAGATACTCTTTTGAGCAAAATTGTGAAATAAGGTGAGGAAACATGAAATATAAATTTGATATTACCGGAATGAGCTGTGCCGCGTGCTCTTCCAGAGTTGAAAAAGCGGTTTCTTCTCTTGACGGGATAACTGATTGCAGTGTTAATTTACTTACTAATTCAATGATCTGTGAGGGTGATGCCGAGGTTGGGGATATAATTAATGCGGTAAAAGATGCAGGCTATGGTGCGTTTGTCAGCGGTGAAAATAAAGGGACAGACGAAAAAGAAGAAGGCGGTGAATTTTTTGCTTTAAGAAAAAGGTTGATTTCATCATTGATTTTTCTTTTGGTGCTTATGTATGTTTCAATGGGACATATGATGCTTGGATTTCCGCTTCCGCATTTTGTGGCACATAATCCTGTAAACAACGGAATTATACAGTTAATTTTATCGGGTGTAATACTTTTTATAAATCGCAAGTTTTTTATCAACGGCTTCAAGGGGCTTATAAAGCTTGCACCAAATATGGATACACTTGTCGCCATAGGATCGGGAGCATCGTTTGTATATAGTCTCATTTCACTTTTTAATATGACCGATGCACTTATATCCGGAGATGTCAGTGTGTCATACGAATATTTGCATGAGTTCTATTTTGAGTCCGCCGCAATGATTCTTACTCTTATAACTGTCGGTAAGATGCTCGAGGCATATTCAAAAGGGAAAACGACCGGTGCTATTAAAGCTCTTCTTGCGCTCACTCCGCAAAAAGCCAATATAATACGTGATGGTGATGAGATTACCGTAGATGCAAGTGAACTTATGGTCGGAGATATATTTGTTGTACGTCCGGGGGAGGCAATTGCGGCAGATGGTGTCATAGTTGAAGGTATGGGTTCGGTCGATGAATCTATGCTTACAGGAGAAAGTATCCCGGTGGACAAGGCTGAAGGTGATAAGGTAAGTGCGGCAACAATAAATAAAAACGGATTTTTGAAATGTCGCGTTACAGGAGTTGGAGAAGATACAGCTCTTGCAAAAATCATAAAACTTGTTACGGATGCCTCGTCTGGTAAGGCTCCTATTGCCAAAATCGCAGACAAGGTTTCCGGTGTTTTTGTACCGTTTGTAATTGTCATAGCTATTATTACGGCAATAGTTTGGTCGTTTCTCGGCGAAAGCGCAAGCTATTGTCTTTCGAGAGCAATATCGGTTTTGGTTATTAGTTGTCCGTGTTCTCTGGGACTTGCAACCCCTGTTGCCATTATGGTGGGAAGCGGTCTGGGCGCAAAGAACGGAATTCTTTTTAAAACTGCTGAGTCTCTTGAGCATGCAGGAAGGATAAAAGTGTGTGTGTTTGATAAGACAGGAACTCTTACTCACGGAAAACCCGTTGTCACTGATGTCGTATCAGATAACAAGGTTTACCTTATGCAATGTGCTTATTCCCTTGAAAAAAAGAGTGAGCATCCGCTTGCAGATGCTGTTACACGTTATGCGGAGGAAAGTGATATACAGGGATTTGAAACAGAAAATTTTGAAATCCACCCCGGAAACGGTTTGTCTGCTTTATATAATGGCAAAATATTGGCAGGCGGAAATTATGAGTTCATTAAGGGTCATGCTGATGTAAGTGATGAATTAAAGAAAATTGCGGACATTTTTTCAAATGAAGGAAAAACACCTCTCTACTTTTCATATGACGGCTCTTTCTTAGGAGCGATATTTGTTTCTGATTCGTTGAAGCCGGACACTCGGACAGCCATAGATGATCTGAAGAAAATGAATATTAAGCCTGTTATGCTTACCGGAGACAATGAAAAAACCGCAAAAGCCATTGCATCTGTATGTGGTATTGATGATGTAATCGCCGGAGTAAACCCATCAGAAAAGGAAAAATACATCAGAGAACTCTCTTCGTACGGTTCTGTGTGTATGGTTGGTGACGGAATTAATGATGCACCGGCTCTTACAAGTGCCGATGTGGGTATTGCGGTCGGAGCGGGAACAGATATTGCTATTGATGCTGCAGATGTTGTCATTGCCGGAAACAGTCCTTCGGACGTTGTTTCAGCAATACGACTCAGCAAAAAAACTCTACGTAATATCAAGGAAAATCTATTTTGGGCGTTTATCTATAACATAGTGGGTATTCCGCTTGCTGCAGGAGTCTGGATTGGTCTTACCGGTTGGGAGATGAGCCCGATGTTTGGTGCGGCGGCAATGAGTTTGTCAAGTTTTTGTGTTGTCAGCAATTCACTGAGACTTGGCAGAGTAAAGCTTAAAAAGAGTGATGTAAATGCAGGGGATGTTTACGGTGTTGAAAATGTCTGCTGTACATCAAATATAAAAAAGGAGAATAAAAACATGGAAAAAATTGTAAAAATTGTAAAAATTGAAGGTATGATGTGTCCTCACTGTGAGGCAAGAGTAAAACAGGTTCTTGGCGAGATTGACGGTGTTGAAAGTGTCGAGGCAAGCCATGAAAGCAAAAGTGCAACATTGAGACTTTCGAAAGATGTTTCCGATGATATAATCAAAACGGCTATCGAGGCTCAAGGGTACAAGGTTACACAATAGCGTTTATTGGGATTTTGTAATATAAAAGTAATATAAAAAGCCTTAATAATTGTGATACAATAATTGACAAATTACTTTTATTGGTGTATAATAACAATGAATACATTAAATGTGTATTCATAATGTTTTAAGGTATATCCTTAGAATTCAAAGTTATTTTTTCTTTTATAAGGAGGAATTTATAATGGCATTTTGCGAAAAATGCGGTGCAATGCATGCAGATGGTATAAAATTCTGCGATAAATGTGGTGCACCCACCAATCAGGCTGCACCGGCAGCATCAGCACCTGCGGACGATTCCGCATATGGTTCATATCCCTCATACGGATATTCTGCACCAACCCCCGGCTATTCAGCTCCGGCTCCGGGTTCAGGCTCACTTCTTAATACTGTAAGGGGAATTCTCCCGCCTCAGTATACTGCTCCCGGTAATAAAACAATGTTCTTTATAGGTTTTGGAGCAATGGTTGCCCTTGCAATTACATACATAGCATGTATGTTTGCTTTCATATCTGATATGAGCTTACCTATCGGTCAGGGCGCAGACTTGGGTGTTCGTGATTTCTGGGATGCATCGGATAATGCAAACCCCTTATGGATGGTTATTCTTATGGCTTTCAGCATAGTACCTGCTGTTTTTGCCGCTATTTCATTCAAGAATCCTAAATTCAGATTATATTCTGTTTTTGCATCAGCTGCTTTGCTGGTTGTAACTTTGATCAGTCTTTTGATCTGGGGTATCTGGGGTTATGATAATGTTCGTGACTTATATGAAGTAATGGAAGATAGTTCTTACAACTTAATGGCATGGAATGTTCTTATGGATTGCCTTAGTGAAACATGGTATCTTAAGATAATCTTCCCTGTTGTTGCAATATTCGGATACGGTGTTGACTATCTTGTAAACAAAAATGTGTAATATTTGATTATTAAGATGAGGTAAATAAAATGACGGTGTTTATGATAGCGTTTTTAGCATACTTGATGTATGTATCATACTGTAAGGTTGTTTGTCTCTGTTTCAGAGGTAAACAGCATAACAGGTTTTTCGCTACACTCATAAACACCGTCATTCCGTTTTTTGGGTCAATTCCTGCATTCATCATGGCGAGCAAATATGAGCGCAGAGTTAATTCGGTGACATCAAGAGTAAACGATGATATTTTCAGATATGTTATAATTGCACTTCAGATGAGTTCTGTATTTCTTCTTTTCTTACCGTTTTATAAACAGGACGGTATATATGCAGACGGAGTAAATCTTATTTTTGGCCTTTCGGTAGGCGGGGAGACGATTTTTGAGTCGGTCGGAGTGCTGATATTTCTCATAATCCTGCCTTTTATATCTGCTATTGTAAACAGCATTGATCTTAAGTATAACATTAGAAATGTACTCTCATATGCATCAGCGCTTATATGCTGTATTACTGTTTTTGCTGTTTCTGTCTTTCTCAATATGTTTTCGGATTTTTCCGTTGAGATTTCAATGTGGATGTATTGCGTTGTTAATGTAACAATTATGCTTTTGAGCTTTTTCTCATTGGTTAATGTCAGGAACAAATTCCTGCTTAATCTTGAAGAAGAGGAAAAAGAAGAACTTATAACCATACAAAAAAGCAAAGCTAAACAGTTTAAAGAAGAAGTTATTCCCGAAGATTCATATAAGTGTGCGAAGTGCGGGAATTATGTTGTTAAGGGTACCATTTGCTCATGCCGAAAAAATTCACCGGCAACCTTAAACACCTTAATGGTTGCCCAAAATAAAAAAGAAACATCAGATTTTTGTGTTTATTGCAGAAGACCGCTGGAGGTTGGAGAAGTCTGCAATTGTGCCGGAGACGGGTTTGGCATTACTGTTAAACCGGAACAATTCAACGGAAGAAAATGCAGATATTGCGGTCAGGTGCTTATAGGCGACAGTCTCTGTGTATGTGAAAAAATAATGAAAAAATCTTCTCCTTTATCATCTGATAAAGAAGATAAAACCGAGCTATACTCCCCGATGCGCGGAGATATGGCAAAACGGCATATATCTGATGAAATGGCAGAGCTTGAGGAAAAGATTAACAGCAAGTTTACACGAATAAAAAGCACCTTTGAAAAGAATGGTGATATAAATGCATCTGCCGAAGAAAAGAAGACGGATATCAAAACTGATGAAGAAACTTCGACAAGATTAAAATCAACATTTAAAAAACCAACCGGACTATGACAATGTGTTTTACACGCTTTGTCAAAGCCCGGTTTTTGTTTGAAAAAATTTGTTAAATTGTTTCAACAACAATCATGTTTGTATTTCCTGAACTGCCGTTTGTCATACCTCCGGTCATTACTATCGTATCTCCTTTTTGGAGGCTCAGATGAGTTCTGGCAGCACGACAGGCGTGGTAGAATAAAACATCGGTAGAATTGAATACCTCGCTGAGGACGGGAAGAACTCCCCATGAAAGTGCAAGCTGATACCATGCTCTTTTGTTTGTTGTCATACCGATTATATCCATCGGAGCCCGGAATCTGGAAACCATCCTTGCAGTCATACCCGACATGGATGAAACAACAATAGCTCTTGCGTCTATATCAATTGCCATACCGCATGTTGAGTGTGAAACGGCATCTACTTTGTTTTTTATCTGAAAATCACTGTTTTTAAATCTTTTTACATAGTTTATGTGGGATTCAGTCTCTGTTACTATTTGAGACATGGTCTTTATCGTTTCCACGGGATACTTTCCTGCGGCGGATTCTCCTGAGAGCATTACTGCACTTGTGCCGTCATATACCGCATTTGCGACATCAGAAATTTCAGCCCTCGTCGGTCTTGGATTAACAATCATTGATTCAAGCATTTCGGTGGCTGTAATAACCCTTTTTCCTAAAAGTCTGCATTTTTCAATGATATACTTTTGAACAGCCGGGAGCTCTGCAAATGGAATCTCCACACCAAGATCTCCGCGGGCAATCATGATACCGTCACATTCACTGCAAATTTCTTCTATATTATTTATTCCTGTGCGATTTTCGATTTTTGCAATAAGCCCGATATCCTGACCGCCATTTTCCGAAAGAAAGTTTTTAACACTGAGAATATCTTCCTTGCTTGAAACAAATGATGCAGCCACATAGTCTACTTCATTTTTGATTCCAAAAAGTAAATCTTCTTTATCCTGTTCACTGAGATAAACTTTGTTGAGAACTTTTCCCGGAAAACTCATGCTTTTTCTGTCAGAGAGAACTCCTCCGGCGATAACTGTGCATATTACATCTGTATCAGATATCTGAGTGACTTTAAAAATAACAAGGCCGTTGTTTACCAGAATGGTATCACCGATTTCGAGTTCGTCGGTAAGTTTTTCGTAATTTACACTGACTGCTTCGTTATTTCCGATTATTTCGCGTGTGGTAAATTTGAATGTGTCCCCGTCATTAAGTGTTATACTGCCGTTTTCAAAGGTTTTGATACGATATTCAGGACCTTTTGTATCGAGCATTATGGCAATAGGAATATCGAGCTTTTCGCGAACGGATTTTACCATGTCGATTTTGTGTTGATGTTCTTCGTATGTACCGTGTGAAAAATTTAGTCGTGCAACATTGAGCCCCGCACCGCACATTTGTGTGAAAATTTCTTCGTTGTCACTTGACGGACCCAGCGTACATATTATTTTGGTCTTTCTCATTTAATTCTTACTCCTTTCTCAGAATATGTTTATTAATTCATTTTGCTATAATTGTACCACATTATTATTTTATGTTCAATATGAAAATAAAATAATATAATATCTTTGCAAAAAAATAACCAAAGTAAAAAATTATGTTGTAATATGATGTTTTTTGTGTTAGAATAGAGAAAAATACTTATTTGAGGTGAAAAAGGTGGAGACTGAAAACAGATTAATCGGTATGGAAATATTCGGATGTAAAATCAGTTCTTTATTTAGAGAAAGCGAAATAGGTACATTGTATATAGCTGAAGGTAACAACGAATTCGGATCATCTGTATCCATGATTTATCATGGTTTTTTCCCGAATGAAAAGCAATATAATCAGATTATGTTAGAAAACTCAAATGATGCTGCGGCTGTTGATGAGTATATATCCGTGAACATGGAGATACTCGCTTCAAAGCTTGAACAGCTGAAAAGCATTTCTGCTGAGAATTCGGTAGCACTTGCTCCTGTATATGATTATATTATTGAAAAGATTGAAGGGACAAGCTGCTATAATATTTATATTCGTACCTGCCCCATGCAGCCCTTTTTTGATTATATATCTGAAAACGGTTTGTCGGTAATCGACGCACTGCGTGTCGGAATGCAGATGCTTAATGGTGCGAATTATGCTCATGCTAACGGTCTGTTCCACGGAAGAATTGATGAGAACTATATTTTTGTTGATTCACAGGGGAACTGCAAAATATTCGGTTTTGTTATTGCCGAAACCGTGCTGAGTCCATCGTTTAACATGGCACAGGTAATGAATGTGTCCGCAAAAGATGATATTGCGGCAATAGCTCATGTTGTGTATAAGCTGTTTAACGATATGGCTTTTCCCGTTGCACCGCCTTATGATGATATTTCCTTGTCAAAGTGGCTCGCATCAGGTGATGCAGAAAATTATATTTATCCGCCGTCAAGAGCAAACGGTGAAATAGCTTCGGTAATATTGAGGGCATTTGCAAATCCTGCAAATTCATATGTAAACTGTGATGAATTTGTATCAGCTCTCGGGCATATTCTCAATGCTACAGACTCAATATATCTTAATGCAACACTCATTGCTCCTGCAGAGTCAAGTATGGCGTCTTCTCAGACATACAATATGTACAGTAACACAAGCCATTTTCCAAATCCAAATCAACACAGCGGCAATTCTCAGCAAAATCATCAGACAGCTGTTGACAGGAATAATTATTCTGACACAGCAGGAACAGCTTCTTCTACAGTTCGCATGGATACTCCGCCGGTGGTTGTGCCAAGAACGGTTAAACCCAAAAAATCAAAAGGTCTCATAATAACTCTCGTTGTTTTGCTTGCAATTTTACTCGGAGTCGGCATTGTTGCTCTTTTATGGGCGTGCAATGTTGTAAATCTTGATTTTATCTTTACGCCTTCTACGGATATTTCAGAAAAAAGAAGTGATGTTTCGGTAGAATTCCTTATGGATTCATATGAATTAAAATATGGTTCGACATATGTTCTTGAGCTTAATGTAAGCGGAATTGAAGAATCTGAGCTCACGTTTGAATCTTCAGATTCTACAATTGCAGAAGTGTCTGAAAGCGGTATTGTCACTGCAGTGGATGAAGGTAGTGCACATATAAGTGTATATGGTAAAAACGGATATTTATACGATACCATCACAATAACAGTAAGTCCTAAGCCTGTGGTAAACAAAATTGATGTTGATCAGATTGAAGCAATGTTGACCGGTAATTCTGACTATGGTTTGTATGTTGTTGACGTTGCTGAAAACAAAGAATATGTTTTCGGAAACAGCTACAATATTCTTGGTTCATCCGCTCTCGTTTGTCTTCCTATTTTGTACACATACGGCTATGACATAGAGATGGGATATATGAATACAAATTCTACAGTAAGATTCCGTTATACATATGAAAACGGAAGAGGAATATTTAAGTCTAATGACCACGGTAAAGAACTTTCGTCATATGATATGGTTGCATCCATGCTCAAATATGGTGATAACAACTGTATAAACAGTCTCATGGACTATTTTGGAATAAACTATATCAATGAGGTTATGAGCAGTAACGGAATGACCGGTGTAAATGTTGTAAGAAATCTTGATCCCAATCCTGCCGACACACGTGAAAATCAGATATCAGCTTATGCATGCGGTCAGATTCTGAATGCTATAATAACTGACAAGGTTGCTCCCAGAAAAGATTTTATGATTAACAATTTCAGCGTATCTGATTCTCTGGTAAAAAAGGGTCTTGGAAAACACCTCCCGGACGGTATAGTATTTTTGAATCACAATGCAATTACAAGCAGTAAATATAATGAGGTTGCATATATCGAATCCGGCAATCAGAAATTCATAATTGCTTATCTTTCGAATAACGGTAACGCCGAAAACAATGCAATTCTTGCAGGTGAAATCGGAAAATATATATATGATTCATTTATGTCATACGACAATTGAAGCATGAATGGATAAAAATAACGGAGGAAAAATAAGTGTCTTACAAATTAACTATTAACGCAATATCTCACATTGGTGATGATGAGAGAAGCACAAATGAGGTTATATATGCGGACAGAATCACATCGATGAGTTCGGGTGTGTGTGCACCGATGGAGATGAGCAGTAAAAGCAGAGGAAAGAAGCACGTATTGTCTGTGATTTCAGGCAGTAATGCTCCCGAAGCGGTTTGTAATCAGCTTGACAGCATTCTGGATAAACAAAATTCCGGGAATCTTTCTATAAAAATTCAGTATGCACTGAAGGATTTTATGGAAGAATTATGTGAAAATGAATGCTCGGTATCACCTGATTCAAGTGTATCTATGTTGTATATTGACGGTCAGAATGTATATATGGCAGGATTTGGTGATGTGAGTATATATCACTACAGCACGAAAACAAAAAGTGCAAAAAAGGTTAATTTCCTCGGAAATTTTGATGAGTCCCATTCCGAGGAAACCGGTTCAAAAGTAACTACGCTGACTCGTATTCCGGCAAGAGTAAAAAGAATTTCTGCTCTTAATTCCGGAGATGAATACCTTATTGTGGGAAATAATCTGAAAAAAATGTACACCGATGAACAAATAGAAGAAATATTGACACAGCAAGGTGAAAATTCGGTTGACTTTCTTACAAAAGAAGCAAAGAGCCTTGGATGCAGAGATAATTTAACTGTAGTCCATGTGGTTACAAAAAAACAGCATTCCCCCAAATTAGCTATAATCGGCTTGATAGCGCTTGTGGTATTGGCAGCCTATTTTGTAATTTCTGCATTGTCCGATTCCGATAGTGATTCCGGTGCGAAGAATGATAGTGATTATGAAGCATTGTCAGGCTCAGAACAACAGACAGGTGATGAAGACTCCGAATCTGATGCTGATTCTTCAACTTCTTCAGATTTGGCGGTTAAACCCGTTGCAGGCTCGCTTCAAAATCTTGTTCCGAAGCTTGATGCTGTAGCCGCTGAAATTACAGGTTCCGAAAGTAAGGTCGCATATTATGTAAAGAATCTTGCCACAGGTGAAGTTATTGAAAAAAATGACTCCAAAATGTATTCGGCAAGTCTTATAAAGCTTTATATCATGGCTGAAATATATCGTCAGGCAGATGCCGGCGAACTTGTGATTGACGGAGAAATTAAGAATCTCCTAACACAAATGATTACAGTGAGTGATAATGATGCCTGCAATGCTCTTGCCACCAAAGCAGGCGGAGGCGATCAGAAACTCGGTTTCAAGAAAATAAGTGATAATGCGGTGGCACTCGGGTGTAATTATACGGTTCAGGCCAATGACCTTCAGGCTGTAAGACCGGTTCCCATTCCTACCGGCAACTTCACATCTGTGAGAGATTGCGGGATTATTCTCGAAAAAATATATAAAGGAGAATTGGTAAGCCCTGAAGCAAGTGCCGAAATGCTTGCTCTTCTTAAACAGCAGCAACGCAGAGGTAAAATTCCAAGAGATCTTCCTTCGGGAGTTGTTGTTGCCAACAAAACCGGAGAAACAAGCACGGCACAGAATGATGTTGCCATTGTTTATTCTGAACACGGACCGTATATTATTTGTATAATGATAAACGACTATGCAAATTCAATGGATTATACCATGGATGTAATTGCAAGAATGTCAAAAATTGCATATGATTATATAGAAGGTTAAAAAGTAAAAAGGTATGAAAAATAAGGTACAGGCAATTTAAAGATAAATAAATTGCCTGTACATTTTTATATTAAATATAAATGTTTGTGAAAAATGTTGCTTAAATTGAAGAGCTTCAGCAGATGGCTAAATGTTGGCAAATTTTTTCTGCGCATTTTATTCCGTCAACAGCAGAAGACATTATTCCGCCTGCATATCCGGCACCTTCGCCTATGGGATACACATTTTTTATATTACTTTGGAAGTTTTCATTTCTCTTAATTCTTACCGGTGAGCTGCTCCTTGTCTCTACTCCTGTCAAAAGAGCATCATCTAAGGTGAAGCCTTTCATTTTCTTATCAAATTCCAAAAATGCTTTTTTCATGGTAATTGAAACAAAATCAGGCAAAATACTGTTCATGTCGACAGGAGAGACCCCGGGTTTGTAACTTGCTTTTACCTCTGAACTCAGGTCGCCTTTTTTTTCGGCAAGAAAATCAGAAAGCTTCTGACATGGTGCAAAATAGTTGCTCCCTCCGGCAGCAAAAGCCTTTTGTTCTAAATCTCTTTGGAAATACATCCCTCCAAGAACGTTGTCACCATTAATGTCTTCAGGAGTGACAGAAACTAAAACTGCACTGTTGGAATTATTATCGAGTCTGCCAAAGTCGCTCATGCCATTTGTTACAACACCTCCGACTTCTGATGCACCGGCCACAACTTTTCCGCCGGGACACATACAAAAGGTGTATGTACCTCTCCCGTCGGGATGACATGACAGCTTGTAGTCTGCAGTAGGAAGTGATGTATCCTCAAAAGCTTCTTTATACCGGAGTTTATTTATGTACTCTCGCTTATGCTCAATACGAACTCCTACGGAAAACGGTTTTCTCTCCATTTCGAATCCTTTTTTCAGCATCATTTCATAGGTTTCCCTTGAACTGTGACCTATTGCGCACACAAGAACAGAACAGGGGATGGAAAGTTCATTTCCGTCGATTGTATTTTTTATGAAAATTCCTTTTAATGATGAATCGGAAACATCAATATCAGTCATAAGATGATTAAACATGAAACTGCCGCCCAGCGAAATAATTTCTTTACGAATAGCTTTTATGGTTTTTGCCAGATAATCTGTACCGATGTGGGGTTTGGCGTTAGTGAGAATATCTTGCGGGGCTCCGTGATTAACAAACTCCTGCTTGACAAAATCCATTCTGATGTCGTTTACACCACACGTAAGCTTTCCGTCAGAAAATGTACCGGCTCCGCCTTCGCCAAACTGAACATTGCTGTTGGGGTTCAGGATGCCGCCGTTCCAAAATTCATTTACACTGATTTTACGACTATCAACATCTTCGCCGCGTTCTACTACAATGGGGTTTAATCCGGCTCTGGCAAGCATTAATGCACAGAAAATCCCGGCAGGACCTGAACCCACTATTACAGGAGGGTTTTCACAAGAAATATCTTTGGCAGCAAATTCATATTTACTGTTGTCAAAGTGACTTACGTCACCAATTTTTTTAATGAGCTTATTTTCGTTTGCCGTGATTGCGGAAAAAGTGCATACATAGCATATTTCATTTGATTTTCTTGCGTCCAGTGAACGTCGGATAAGTGTAAGCTCTTTTATAGCTGAGATGCTGCATCGCAATTTTTTGGCGACATAATTAATATATGATTCTTCTTTGGTCTTATATGGTATTTTTACATTGTTAATTTTTATCATTGGTTTTCAAAAAATTCCTTCATGATTTTAATTTCTTTTTCGTTTTGCAATGTGCTTATAAAGCAAATGTCGCCGAATTTGTCGGGCGAATTCAGTATGCCGAGCTCTGTGAGCTGACGTTGTGTCTCTCTTGCTGTACCCGGTGCTCCGTCGATTATTTCAGCATCCTGTTCAAAAGCTTTTGCTATTTGATTTCTTACATGAGGATAATGAGTACATCCGAGAACAATGACATCAATTTTCAATGTACCATACGGCTCAAAGAGCTTTTTCAGATACTCAGATAACTCACTGTCGTGTCCTTTGCCTTTTTCGATTATTTCTACAAGTCCCGGGCATGGGAGAGGGATTATGTTTGCATCTTTTTTATAATTATTCACAAGATTTAAAAATTTATCATTTCTCAGGGTAACCGGTGTTGCCATAACAAGAACATTGCCGCCGGGATGAGCAATCACTGCAGGCTTGACAGCCGGTTCAATACCAATGATTGGAATTGAATATTTGCTTCTCAGTTCGTTCACCGCAATGCTTGTGGCAGTGTTACAGGCAATGACAACCGCCTTAACTCCCATGGCGATAAGTTCATTTACACAGTCGGAAGAAAGCTTGAACACTTCATCATTCGTTTTGCTTCCGTAAGGTGCGTTTTTTGTATCACCCAAATATATATAATTTTCATTCGGCATAAGATGAAACAGCTCTTTTAAAACGGAAATACCACCGACTCCGGAGTCAAATACACCGATTGGTGCTGATGAATAACTCATTGCGTTACCTCGATTACAAAAAATTTCAATTAACTATTTTTAAATTATCTATTATATTATATCCTATATTCAAAATAAAATCAAGGTAAAATGAGCTCTGTTTCGGAAAAAGCAACAAAACATCGGCATATCACATTATATTTTTTGGCTTTACATTAGATGCAAATAATGGTATAATGTTTTTCAGGGTTTATATGGAGAATTTATTTTTAAAAAGGAAGAATGATATGCAAGGAATAAAAAAATTTTTTGAACCCATAGATATGACTGTCGGTAAACCCTGGAAAAACATATTAATGTTTGCGGTGCCAATGGTTATCGGCAACATCGCCCAACAGCTATACAGTACGGTTGACAGCATTGTTGTAGGAAAATATGTTGGAGACAACGCTCTTGCAGCTGTCGGAAGTGCAACGCCGCTTTTTAATCTTTTGCTGGTTTTGTTTGTCGGCATCTCCGCAGGAGTGGGAATAATGGTTTCGCAATATTTCGGTGCCAAAGCAAGAAAAGAACTGACATCCACAATCAGCACATGTGTTGTCGTGACAGCAGTTTCGTCTCTGTTTATAATGATTCTTGCACCGTTTATTGTCAGACCGCTGCTTGCTTTGTTTAAAACTCCGCCGGAAATTCTGGATGACTGTACCAATTATCTTGTCATTCTCATGTATGGTGTAGCCGGCATGGCATATTACAATATTTTAAGCGGAATACTGCGTGGTCTCGGCGATTCATTTTGGTCGCTGATGTATTTGCTTGTGGCAACAGTTCTTAACATCGGTCTTGACATTTTGTTTGTTGCCGAGTTTGACATGGGTGTTGCAGGTGTTTCGGTTGCCACTGTCATTGCGCAGTTTGTTGCATCAGCTCTTTGTATGTGGAAGCTTATGCGAATGAAAGACATTTTTTCATTCGGTTCTAAAGAACTGAAGGTTTCTGCATTATCTTTGGGGAAAATGTTTGCTTCGATGATGAAAAACTTTTTTGGCAGAATTTTTCATTACTGCAAATATATATTCCGTTTCAAAAGACCTCGTGCCTATCAAAAAGCGGTATCCGAAGATAGCGACGAACTGACGATGACAAGATCGCTTCTTCATGAGCTTGTAAAACTCGGTGTCCCGTCGGGACTTACCCAGGCGATTTTTTCTTGTGCAATGATTGTTGTTCAGTCACTTACAAACAGCTTCGGAACTGAATTTATTGCTGCAAACGTAATTGTTATGCGAGTAGACGGGTTTGCAATGATGCCAAACTTCTCTTTCGGAACAGCAATGACAACATATGCAGGTCAGAATGTAGGCGCCGGAAGGATAGACCGTGTCAAAACCGGAGCGAAGCATGGTACATTGATTGCTATGGCTTGCTCGGCAATTATTACCTTTATTATTTTGGTGTTCGGCAAATATCTCATGATGATTTTTACCGATACTGCATCACTGGTAGACAGAAGTGTATATATGATGCGAATTCTTGCGGTTGGATATATAGCTATGGCGGTTACTCAGAGCCTTTCCGGTGTTATGAGAGGTGCAGGCGACACAATGACACCGATGTGGATTTCACTTTTCACAACGGTTATACTCCGAGTTCCGCTTGCCTATGGAATTTCATGGTTCACGAGAACTCCCGATGCACCATACGGTACCAGTGACTGTATTCAGATTTCCCTTCTCACATCATGGGTTGTAGGCGCTCTTCTTACAACGCTGTTTTATTGCATAGGAAAATGGAAAACAAAAGCATCAAGATTTGTAAATCAAAATAATTATCAATAAAAGAGAGGTTTTTAAAAATGGATGAAAATACAAAAGTAGTATTTGAAATGGAGGATGGTTCATCATTTACGGTTGAACTATATCCCGAACATGCACCTGAAACAGTAGAAAACTTTATTGGTCTTGTTGAGGAAGGTTTTTATGACGGTCTCACATTCCACAGAATTATTCCCGGTTTTATGACACAGGGCGGAGATCCTGAAGGCACGGGTATGGGCGGAAGCGGTACAAACATTACCGGTGAATTTTCGCAAAACGGTATTACCAACAATCTTAAGCACGACAGAGGTGTAATTTCCATGGCTCGTTCCATGATGCCAAATTCGGCAAGCAGTCAGTTCTTCATTTGTTTTGAAGCAGCACCTCATCTTGACGGCGCATATGCTGCTTTCGGAAAGGTTATCGATGGTATGGAAGCAGTTGATGCTATGGCAGAGGTTGATACAGATTACAATGATAAACCTCTGACACCGGTTATTATGAAAAGAGTTTACATTGAAGAGTAAAAAATGACAAACAGGCAATCCTTTGTTTTGTGAAAGCAAAAAGGTTTGCCTGTTATTTTATGCATTCTTTGTTAAATAATTAAAATAAGTATTGATTTATATGATAAGGTATGATAGTATATAATATATAAACAAAGCAGAGGGATGTATATATGAATATAAATTCAGCAATTAAACAACTTGTTACCTATGGAGTAAAAAACGAATTACTCAAAGAACGAGACAGGGTATATGCGACAAATCTTATAATGGATATTCTTTCTCTTGAGAGCTATGAGGATACACCTTTATATGACGATAACATCAATCTTGAATCTGTACTTTCGGATATTCTTGATTATGCCGTTGAAAAAGGGTTGTGCCATGATTCTGTTACTTACCGTGACTTGCTTGATACAAAGATTATGTCTTGTCTTATGCCGAGACCTTCGGAGGTTACAGAAAAGTTTTATGAGTTATACCGCATTTCTCCGAAGCATGCCACGGATTATTATTATAAATTAAGCTGTGATAGTGATTATATCAGGAGATACCGTATTGCCAAAGATAAAAAATGGATTTCAAAAACACCCTATGGTGACATGGATATAACAATAAATCTGTCTAAACCTGAAAAGGATCCCAAGGCAATTGCAGCGGCAAAGAACGCTGTTCAGTCGGGTTACCCTAAATGTATGTTGTGTTGTGAAAATGAAGGCTATGCAGGAAGAATTAATTCACCTGCAAGGCAGAATCACCGCATTATTCCGATACGTATAAATGATAGTGAATGGTTTATGCAGTATTCACCGTATGTATATTATAATGAACATTGCATTGTTTTTAATTCTGTTCATACTCCCATGAAAATTGAATGTGCAACATTTAAAAAACTTTTTGACTTTGTCAGACAATTTCCGCATTATTTTGTGGGTTCAAATGCCGATTTACCCATAGTTGGAGGATCGATACTCAGCCATGACCATTTCCAGGGAGGTAATTATGAGTTTGCCATGGCAAAAGCTCCCATAGAAACAGAAGTTACGTTCAAGGGATTTGAGGATGTAGAGGCAGGGATTGTAAAATGGCCAATGTCTACAATAAGACTCAGGAGTGATGATCCTGATTGCTTGATAAAACTTTCGGACAAGATTCTTGTTTCATGGAGAAACTATTCAGATGAAGATGTATTCATTTTTGCTGAAACAAACGGTGAGCCTCACAACACGATTACTCCCATTGCCCGTATGAAGAACGGAAAATATGAAATTGATCTTGTTTTGAGAAATAATATAACTACCCGTGAGCATCCGCTCGGTGTATATCACCCTCATGGCGAGCTTCACAATATAAAAAAAGAAAATATTGGACTAATAGAAGTTATGGGGCTTGCGGTTCTTCCTGCACGTCTGAGTGCAGAGCTTGACACTCTTGCAGATGCAATTGTGAATGGCAGAGATATTTCAGGCGTAGAATCAATAGCAAAACACAAAGACTGGGTAGAGTCGTTTATAACAAATTATCACGATGTGAACTCACAAAATATAGAAGAAATTCTTCAGAACGAAGTTGGGAAGGTGTTTTCAAAAGTTCTTGAACATGCAGGGGTCTTTAAAAGAGATGAAACGGGAATGAGAGCGTTTTTAAAATTTATAAAACAGATATAATTATTGGGGGAAGAGATTCTTGTGAATTTCTTTCCCCTGTTTTCACTTTAAAGGAATTATTTGCAAAAAATACATTTATTATTTAGGTTTATCTTTCTTTGGGCGACGGATAATACTAACGGTGAATGTTTGAATGTTTAAAAATAATATATCTATGACGATTTTCAAATTAATTATATTGTGTTTGACAGGCATAATGCTGACTGTAAGTGCAGGCAGTGTATGCAATTTGCTGAATGCCCAAAAAATAAAAAATGCATTTTTAAAAACGGTTTATGATTTTAAAGAAAACTGGAAAGAAGCAATAGACGATATTTCCATTCCAAACCTGAATGTTTCACAACCCTTTACCGTCAGTGCAAAAGCAAACATATCAGGGCGCAGTAATGCAGATATAACAGCTTCATATATGCCTGAAATAAAACGGCTCAGCACTCAGGTGTTGTTTGAAAATGAAAGGGGAAAAAGTGCAGATTTATATGCATACTGCACACCGAAAAAAGCCGGGATTTCACTATCAGGAAACGGAACAACCTTCTACACCATCCCTGCATCTGATTTTAAAAATGCTATCGGATCATTTGCGGCATCGGCACTATCTGCATTTAATGAAAAGCTTTCCGTAGATGATGTAAAAACGTTTCTGGCGGATATATCAAAAAAAACCGATTCCATCAGTAAAGAAAAATTAATTTCTTCTTTGATTAAATTATATTCGAAAATTGAATGGAGCGAAAATACAATCATCAATTTGTTTTCGGAAAATCCCATATTCAGTTTTAAAATTTCATCCGAAGCAATGAATGTATTTTTAAAAGAGATTGGAATTGAAGGAATTGTCGGTTACGATTATTTTGATAATATGGTTGTCGACTGTGTTGAAAAATTAGTTGATAACACAAAGGAAGGATATTATAACTTCAGCATTGAAACCAACAATGACAAAATACAAAAAATAACATGCAATACTCCGGAAATATTTGATAAGACATATATATTGGACCTTGTTTTCGATTATAACGGCGAAAAGATTTACCTCGACATTTATAATGACAGTGATAAGAAAAAAGCGGCAGATCTGTGTGTTTGTATTAATAAAGATACGGCGGAGATCCGACTTGAAGACTGTATTGATAAAAAGAGTGTAATTTTTAAACTGAATTTTACTGACCCAACTTCAAAAATGACGATTACATTCACGGGAGTCGGCAATCAGGGGCTGGGCATTGAAGGATTTGAATCTGACGGTGGGTACAATTTGAACATAAGGTTAAACGAAGCAGAAAGTGATAGTAATATGATTTGTGTACGCTTTACTCAAAGCTATAAAGAATTATGTGATGCACAAGACTATTGCAGCTTATATGATGCCGGATTCGGAGCATTGTGGGTGTTTAACAGACAGCTTTCTGAATTAAAGAAAACCGCAGGTATATAGATATGATTACCGGGCGTGTTTATATTATTGTGAATATGCTCATTTTTTAAGAATAATCTTCGCTTTATTCGGCAAAAATAACGTTTGACATTATATGCATTTTTTAGTAAAATATAGTAAAATCGGTTACAAGGTGATTTTTTATCATTCTTGTTGAAGAAATTAAGAAAATTTATATTAAATATATTTAACAGGAGGTAACAAAATGGAAACTTTTGGTCTCGAAAAATTGGGTATTATTTCTGCTAAAGCTGTATACAGAAATCTTACACCCGCACAGCTCACCGAAAAAGCTCTCGAAAGAGGTGAAGGTAAGCTTTCAAACACAGGTGCTCTCGTTGTTACAACAGGAAAATACACAGGTCGTTCACCTGACGACAAATTCATTGTAGACTCTGAAGGCGTTCACAATGAAATTGCATGGGGCAAGGTTAATGTTCCTATCACTCAGGAAAAATTTGACAGAATTTATGACAAGATGGTTGCATATCTCCAGAACCGTGAAATATTTATATTTGACGGCTTTGCAGGTGCAGATCCTGTTTGCCGTAAATCTTTCAGAATAGTTAATGAGCTCGCTTCTCAGAATCTTTTCATTCATCAGCTGCTCATTCGTCCCGATGCTGCTCAGCTTGCAGATTTTTCTGAAGATTTTACTATTATTGCAGCTCCCGGTTTCAAATGTATTCCTGAAATTGACGGTGTTAATTCTGAAGCTGCCATCATCATTGATTATGAAAAGAGAATTGTTCTTATTGCCGGTTCGCAGTATTCCGGAGAAATTAAAAAGAGTGTGTTCTCCGTTATGAACTATCTCATGCCCAAGCAGGATGTATTCCCCATGCACTGCTCTGCAAACATTGGTGAAGACGGTGACACTGCTGTATTCTTCGGTCTTTCCGGTACAGGTAAGACAACACTTAGTGCAGATCCCAACAGAAAACTTATTGGTGATGATGAGCACGGCTGGTCAGATCACGGTGTGTTCAACTTTGAAGGTGGTTGTTACGCTAAATGTATCAATCTTTCTCAGGAAAACGAACCCGAAATCTGGAATGCCATTAAATTTGGTTCGTTAGTTGAAAACGTTGTTATGGATGATGAAACAAGAGAATTTGATTTTGATGACGGTTCTCTCACAGAAAACACCAGAGTTGGATATCCTGTAGAATATATTCCCAACGCAGAACTTTCCGGTCAGGGTAATCAGCCTAACACAGTTATCTTCCTTACAGCTGATGCTTTCGGTGTTCTTCCTCCGATTTCAAAGCTTGATAGTGATGCTGCTATGTATCATTTTGTATCAGGCTACACAAGCAAGCTTGCAGGAACTGAAAGAGGAGTTACCGAACCTCAGACAACATTCTCAACATGCTTTGGAGCTCCTTTCCTTCCGCTTGATCCCAGCAAATACGCTGAAATGCTCGGTGAAAAGGTTGCTGCTACAGGCGCAAACGTATTCCTTGTTAACACCGGATGGTGTGGCGGTAAAGCCGGAGATGTTCCTAGAATGAAGCTCAGACTCACAAGAGCTATGGTATCTGCTGCATTGAGAGGCGACCTCAACGAAGATAAAGTAGAATACAAAATTGATCCTATTTTCAACGTTAAAATTCCTCAGTCATGTCCTGATGTACCTGCAGATTGTCTCAATCCTGTTGATATGTGGGCTGACAAAGCAGAGTATGAAAAGAGTGCAAAATCACTTGCTAAGAAGTTCAATGAAAACTTCAAAAAATATGAGCATATGCCTCAGCACATTGTTGATGCTGGTCCAAAAGGCGAATAATCTAATTAATAATTAATGATTTGTCAAAACCCTACATTTGAAAAAGTGTAGGGTTTTGAAATGAAATCGGAAATACATATGAAAAAATATTTTTGAATTAAACAGGTTGTTGGTTGTTTCAAAAATTATAAATGGTGAACTATAATGGAACAAAATGCACGTTCAAAAATGCTTGGTACCATGAAAATGTCAAGACTTATTCCAAAGGTTTCGGTACCAATCATGATAAGCCTGCTCGTTCAGGCAATGTACAATATTATAGACAGTATTTTTGTCGCACAATATGACAGCAAAGCATTAACTGCAGTATCTTTGGCTTATCCCATACAAATGCTTATGATTGCAGTTTCAACCGGTCTTGGAACAGGAATTAACAGCCTTGTATCAAGAAAGCTTGGCGAAAGGAAAAATAATGAAGCCCTGATATGTGCCGGCAATGGCGTGGCTCTCGAATTTGTAAGTTTTATTATTTTCTTGGTATTCGGTTTGTTTTTTGCAACTCCGACATTTAATCTTCTTACAAAGGATTCTACACTCAGAAACCTTGGCGGAACGTATCTTGGAATAGTATGCACATTCAGTGTGGGTTTATTTTTATCAATAGCATTTGAAAGGCTGATGCAGTGTACAGGCAATACTGTTCTTTCGATGATAACTCAGCTTACCGGTGCGATTACAAATATAATCCTTGATCCTATTATGATTTTCGGTTATTTTGGATTTCCGGAGATGGGGGTCACCGGTGCGGCATATGCCACCGTTATAGGTCAATGTGCAGGAATGACGCTTGGCTTTTTCCTTAACCAAAAGAAAAATAAAGAACTGAAACTTTCTTTGAGATCGTTAAGGATTCATTGGAATATAGTAAAAAACATTCTGACAGTTGGTATTCCAAGCATAATTATGCAATCAATTTCAACGGTGATGAATCTTGCTTTGAATGCAATTCTCATTACGTTCGGGGAAACAACTGTAAGTGTACTTGGTGTATATTTCAAGCTTCAGTCTTTTGTATTTATGCCTGTGTTTGGTTTGAGTAACGGTCTCATACCTATTATCGGTTATAATTATGGTGCCAAAAACAGAGAAAGAGTATATTCTGCTATAAAAACAGCTCTCATATGGGCGCTATCGATAATGGCTGTAGGAATGGTTATATTTATGGCATTTCCCGAACTGTTGCTTTCTATGTTTGAATCGGGCAAAGCCGGTGAGATTACCAAAATAGGAAAGATTGCCCTTCGTATAATATGCATAAACTTTATACCTGCCGGAATAGGAATCACCTTAAGTACGGTGTTTCAGGCAATAGGGAAGGGCGTATACAGTATGATAATGAGTCTTTGCAGGCAGCTTGTAATTTTGGTTCCTTCCGCATGGTTCCTTGCACGTGTGGGCGGATTGAATGCTGTTTGGTGGAGCTTTGTAATAGCTGAATGTGTATCCCTTGTCATTAGCCTTCTGATGTATAGAAATGTCAACAGGCGTGTTTTTAAGTGGATGCAATAACAAAACAGTTGAAATCTGATATCATATATGATATAATATGCTTATACTACATTTGAAAGGAAGATTTAAATGAAGCTTTGGGGCGGACGATTTTCAAAAAATACCGATTCCGAGGTAAATGATTTTAATTCATCAATAAGGTTTGACCAAAGAATGTATCGTCAGGATATAATGGGAAGCATTGCTCATGCAACAATGCTTGGCAGATGCAATATAATTCCAAAAGAAGACAGTGAGCTTATTGTTAAGACATTGAAAGAAATACTTGATGACATTGAAAACGGAAAAGTTGAATTCATGATTGATGCCGAGGACATTCACATGAATATTGAAACGATTCTTACAAGCCGCATAGGCGATGCCGGCAAAAGACTCCACACAGGAAGAAGTCGCAATGATCAAGTTGCTCTTGATATAAGAATGTACATAAAAGATGAAATATCCGAAATTATAGAAATGCTTGTTTCTCTTGAAAAATCACTTCTTAAACTTGCATCAGACAATCTTGATACAATTATGCCCGGTTACACTCATCTTCAAAAAGCACAGCCGATTACTCTTGCACATCATACCATGGCTTATTTTGAGATGTTTAAGCGTGATATCGGTCGCTTGCGCGATGCCTATTCCCGCACAAACATAATGCCGTTGGGTTCCGGAGCTCTTGCTGCAACAACCTATCCTCTTGACAGAGAATTTGTTGCTAAGGAACTCGGCTTCGACTCTGTTACACTAAACTCTCTTGATGGGGTATCCGACAGAGATTTTGTTATTGAGCTTGCATCGGCTCTTTCCATAATTATCATGCATCTCAGTCGCTACTCGGAAGAACTCATTCTCTGGAATACAAATGAGTTTCAATTCATTGAAATGGATGATAGTTGCTCTACCGGAAGTTCAATCATGCCGCAAAAGAAAAATCCTGATGTGGCAGAACTTATCCGTGGAAAAACCGGTAGGGTATATGGCGATTTGATAAGCATTCTTACAACTATGAAAGGTATTCCTCTTGCGTATAACAAAGATATGCAGGAAGATAAAGAGTGTATATTTGATGCAATTGATACAATCAAACTTTGTATTCCTGTTTTTGAAAAGATGATTGTAACAATGAAGGTTAATTCTGAAAGAATGTATAAAGGTGCAGGTGGTGGATTCACAAATGCTACAGATGCTGCCGATTATCTTGTTAAAAAGGGTATGCCTTTCAGACAGGCTCACGAGGTTATCGGAAAAATGGTTGCCTATGCGCTCGATGCCGGAAAAGCACTTAGCGAGTTTACCATGGAAGAATTCAAAAATTGCTCCGACATTATTGAAGAAGATATCTATGATGCAATTTCACTTGAAACATGCGTGAACGAGAGAAGTATCACAGGCGGTCCTGCAGCAGTGGCGGTAAAAAAAGCAATAGATGCAGGTTATGCATTTGTTGAAAATAATTAAGGAGATGTGTATCATGAATAACGGAAGTCAAAAAGCAAAAGACAAGTACCTCAAAGAAAAAGTCGACACATTTGTTCTCAGGGTTCCCAAGGGCGAAAAAGAGTTGATACAAAGTAAGGCTGCATCTGTGGGGAAATCTCTGAACGCCTACATTGTTGATTTAATCAGAAGTGACATGAACGGTAAAATATCGGTTAAGGAAGAGACCAAAACACCTACAGTACGCAAAAGTTCACTTCCGTCATTCCTTGACTAAAGAAAGAGGTGTATAATTATGAATAGTAAAACTTCAATGATTTGTAAGGCTGTTTCTGCAGTAACGCTTGTGGTTACATGTATTTTGTGCTTTATTGCTGATGGATTTGTTGAACAGCTTAAGACAGTTGTTTTTGGTCTTATGATTGCACTTGTTTTTCTATCGCTGGCTATAATTATTGATAAAATCATTAAAACCATGAAAGAGCAGAAACGTATTTATGACAGTATTGACGCTCTCAGCGAAAAAATCAACATTATGCTTGGTCTTGACAAGACAAGTGTTGCCATTGAAAATCTCAAGGCAGAAGCAACACCTGTTTATTCTGATGCCAATAATCCTGCAATAACAAAAGAAGAAGATCTTACATGGGTTTGCCCGGATTGCGGTAATATTGAATTGTCGGTCAATACAGTTTGCACAAAGTGCGGTTATGACCGTAACCAACATTAACATAATATTTAATAAATACCCACGGGTTTTAGGCGGTGCTTCTTAAGGACTTATCCATAAGGAGTTCCGCCTTTTTTGTGTGCTTTTATTTGTCAAACATATATAATTCGACAAAATAAACAAAAAATGCTTGGCTTTTTATGTAAAGTATGCTATAATAAATAATATAAGTTTATTGGATTTTAAAAATGGAGATTAATTTATGAGAGAAGGAAGAAAAATAAAAAATGTTGAACCGATGAATGCGGTTTCGGCATATATCATGCCTGACCGTGTCGGTGCTTCCAATCAGTTTTCCGCAACTTTGGAAATATCAGAAACGGAGGAGTTTATCAAAAGAAAACGAAGTGAAGGCTTAAAAGGACTTGGGATAATGCATGTCGTGCTTGCTGCATATGTAAGAGCCATCGCAACCCATCCCGGAGCAAACAGATTTATAAGGGGACAGAAGATGTATGCAAGAAACAGCATTGATATGTGCCTCACTATAAAAAAGAAAATGCAGCTTGATGCCCCGGAAACGTGCATTAAAATTCCTGCATATTCTGATGATACAATTGATGATGTATACAACAATACGGTCAGACTTGTTGAGGATAATAAAGATGAGACCGGTGCTAACGGAATGGATTTTACAGCAAAGTTTTTAAAATTCATTCCGGGAATTTTTCTTAAATTTATTATCTGGCTCTTAAAGCTTCTCGATTATTTCGGTTTGATTCCAAAAGGACTTGTAAAGGTCAGTCCGTTTCACGGTTCAATGTTTATTACCAATATGGGTTCTCTCGGTATAAATCCGATTTATCATCATCTCTATGATTTTGGAAACTTACCGCTCTTTTGTGCAATAGGCGGAAAACGTACAGAATATAGGCTGAATGCTGACGGAAGCGTTAAAAAGGTCAGGCTTCTTGACTTAACCGTTGTTTGTGACGAGAGGATTTGTGACGGTCATTATTATGCATCAGCATTTAAAACATGGAAAAAGTATATTGAAAATCCTGATGTTTTGGATAATCCGCCAACAAGAATTGTAATTGACCAATGATATTTTTATTGAAAAGGAGAATGAATATGAAAAAAGCTATCACGTTTTTTCTTGCAACAGCAATGTTGCTTATGACAGCATGCACATCAAAAGAACCCTCAAAACCACAAGGAGCTGATTCATCAGCAACCGACAATCAGGAACAACCTGTCGTTGCGGGAAATGAGTTTTATGATATGATGCAAACAGATAACAGACCGATTGCCGTTATGATTGATAATGATGTTGATGCATCAAGACCTCAGATAGGCCTTGAAAGTGCATATATGGTGTATGAAATCATTATTGAGGGCGGAAAGTCAAGAATGATGGCGTTGTTTAAGGAATATGATCTTGAAAAGGTTGGCCCCATCCGTTCGTCAAGACACTATTTCCTTGACTATGCACTTGAGCATGATGCTATATACTGTCATGCAGGCTGGAGTCCAAAAGCTCAGAATGATATAGGCGTGCTTGGTGTTAATAATATCAACGGCATATTAGGCTCTGACGGCACGGTATATTGGAGAGACAAGACATATGACAGCACATGGCATAATCTTTATTCAGGCATAGACAAGCTATACGATATGGCGGCAAATACCAAGGGATATCGTACAGAAACTGATGTTTCACACACAGCTTATCTTACAGAACCCGAAGTTCCGACATCCGGCGAAGATGTTGTAAATATTGACATACCATATTCGGCATATTATCGTGTATCGTATGAATATGACAACGAAAACGGCGTATATAAAAGATATGTAGACGGAAAAGAACACATGTCACAAACCGGAGATATTCTTACCGCTGAGAACATAATTATTTATCAGATAGAGAATTTCAATTTGAAAGACAATGACAATGTCGGAAGACAGGATTTGAATAATTTAGGCTCAGGCAAGGGATATTATATCACAAAAGGTAAAAAGATTGATATTAACTGGAAAAAGGATTCGCGTACTGAAAAGACAATATATACCACTGCAGATGGTGAAGAACTTATGCTTAATCCCGGAAATACATATATACAAATAGTACCTGCAAGCTCAAACATCACACTATCATAAATAACTTACAAAGCGTATCGAAGTTTCTCGGTACGCTTTTTGTTTTAACAACAACGGGGCAAAATGAATATTATAATAGTGGGCACAAAACTTTTGGTTTGTGTCTTGCCGGGAGGTGACTTTATGAAAAAAATTCCTTTTATGCCTGAAAATCCCCATCTTGCATTCGCATATGTGCCTTTTCAGGAGTTTAAAAATTTATATTCAACCGACAAAGCCCTGTGGAGAGGAACAATATTCAAAGAATTGGATATTCCGTTTGAAACCTACAAGGATAATCCGATTATGAATCCATTTATAAAGCTTTAAATAAAACGGAGGTTATGTATATGTTTTATCCAAAGGCAGACTGTTGCCCTTTTAATACCGATGAACCCACATGCACTCCGATTGAGGAGAGCATGAGCGTAAATGCACAACCAATGGCACGAAAAGAAAACATGGAATCTTCGCCTGATGTGAATTCACAAAAAGAACTTCTTGAAAAAATTCAGGAAATCGGATTTGCTGTTGTTGACCTCAATCTGTTTTTAGACACTCATCCCGATTGCACACAGGCTCTTGAACTTTATACTAAGCTTTCATCAACACTCAAAAGTCTCAAAGCAGATTACGTTGCAAAATACGGTCCGCTTTGTGCAACCGACAGTGATAAAAACTCGCCCTTTGCATGGGTAGACGACGGTCATAAATGGCCCTGGGACATTTGAGGAGGTGTAGCATATGTGGGATTATGAAAGAAAATTAATGTATCCGGTAAAGATTAAAAATCCGAATCCGGCACTTGCTAAAATGGTTATTGCGCAGTATGGTGGCAAATACCGTAACCGCTTGAGCTACTTTATTAATGTTTCCAAAATATAAAACTTAATCGTTTTCCATCTTTTCCGCCCTTGATTATTTCTTTAAATATTGTTCGCACCATTTTATTTTTCTCTGTGTTACTAACCTCAGAATCTCTTAGGATTTCGGTAAGCCTTCTCAATTCCTTTTCATCTAACTGAACTTCTTCCTCCGGTTCTTCTTCAACAATTGTTTCCAGCATATACTTCAATTCTTCTATTTCTTCTTCAATAGATTTCTTGCTTTCTTTGTACTCATCAAGGGTATCAGCACCATCCATATAAGCTATCTTTGAACGTTCTAAACGTTGCTCAAGTCTTTTTATTTGCCCTTTAATAATTGTATTGTCATCAGACACAGTTGTTTTCTCGGTATATCCCGGTTCTGCAAAACTTAATACTACATTCGGAAGTTCTATCTGAGATAAGATATCAAGGGTAATTTTTGCCAGTTTATCTGCCTTGATATAGCCAACCCCTTCACATGTGCCTCGGCATCTGTTTGAACACCCGAAAAATCCTCCTTGATTTGATAACACCGCTCCACACTTTTCACATCTTACGATACCGGTAAGCCAATGAGATATATCCTTTCTGTCAGCATTATAATACTTACCAAATTTTTCTTTTTGTAACTTCATTCTCTCAAAAACTTTATTCCATGTTGCAATGTCAATTATAGGCGTATGCGTACCGTCGCTTATAATAGCAGTATCGTCTGCATAATTTCTGGATAACTTGCCGTCAGGATTCCAACGTATTTTACCTATGTACACGGGATTGTTCAGCCAGTATTCAATTGTACGATTTTCTATTTTATTGCCTCTATGTGTTCTTATACCCATGGCATTTAGTGATTTTG
>JAFQBA010000135.1 GCA_017416845.1 Clostridia bacterium | reverse complement strand
TACACCCTGTGAGGGTGAGTGCCTTGATTCGGGAACCGCAACCCGAAAGGTCGTTGATTTGGCGAGAGAGCAAAAGTTTGAAATTGGGTATTTAAAGTCGGAAGAAGGCAATCCTGCACCCACAAGGAAAGCCTTGTCGTTACGGAAACGACAAGCCTTTTGTCATGCAAAAAAAGAAATCCTTTGATACCGAATAAGAGCTGTCTATTTCAATTTTTTTTGGTCGGTATTTGGTCGGCGCAAAAATTTTTTGGTCGGCAGGGCGGCGATTCGACGTCTGCTGATGGGTTTTGCCTGTGTAATTTTTAACTGTAAATCCATAGAGGTTTACAGTTATTTTTTTGATAAGAGATTTTCTGCGTTCCGGGTGATAATTTTAATTTTTAAGAACTTATTTTTGAAATTCAGTTCATTGAGTAGGTAAATTATATAATGGCCAATTTCTGCTTGTTACATTAATATAATGCTATTTCTAAAGTTGCATTGTTCTATAAGTGTATTCCGTAGCAAGAGAATATACGATTGTCGGACGACATTATCCTAAGACTCATATGTATAAACAATAGGACGGAAATACATATCTCGGTATTCAAAAATATTATTTATCAAACAAACTTTCATGTTCTGTAAGAAGATATACATTTTTATATCCCAGATATACAAGAAGATTTCTGGCTTGAACACTTCTTTTCCCGGCAGAACAATAAACTATAAGTTTTTGGGTTTTGTCCGGATTTGATTTTCTCATAATGTTGTGTGAATCATCATAAGGTAGATTTACTGCACCATCAAGATGAAATTTTTTGTATTCTTCTTTACTCCTTACATCAATAAGTTTTCCGCCGTCTGCAAGAAGTGATTCAAGGTCATTATATGAAACTTTTTTGATTTCTTCAAGGGTATTGTCATCTAAGTCATCTTTATTTTCAACGTCAATACTTTGAGTTGCTTTTACTCTGTATACCTTTGTGCAGTGTCTTTTGACATTTACATTTTTCATCTCATCAATCGTAATATTATTATGTTCCCACAGGTCTCTGACGCTTATAACCTCACCTGAAAGACCAATATCAGATAATGTGATTTCAAAATTCACATCATCTTCGCTTCTGTTGAAGAAGGCTACGGCTTTTTCTGCAGAAGTATCGCAACCGAGATTTTTAATCCAAACTTCTCCGATTACTATGCCATTTGAATCTTTGAATTCTTTTGAAACATAAGCCTGAAGACAAGCTGAATCCTGATTAACAGCAATGAGCTCTTCGTTTTTTAAAATATCAAGTGTGCTTTGGTTAATATCTGTAAGGTCGCAACCGATCATAAGTGGAGTTGACATCATACACCACATTGCAAAATGAGTTTTTTCTTCATCATTGGTAAGCCCGTTTCCGAGCTGCATCATATCAAGATCGTTGACATGCCCCGGACAAGTATAACGAGCTAAAGAACGGATATTATCAAGCTGATATACTATAGATTCAAAAGTTGGCCTTATATCTGCTCCGGTACGCCAGGAATCTGCAATTTTTGTTGCCCATTCACCGGGAAACTGCCATCTGCAAATATTGAATACAATACATCTGCCTGTGCGAAGTCGTATATCATCTATAATTTTTGCGATTTTTGTGTACTGTTCCTGCTCATCAAGGTCAAGCTTTTGACCGCCGCACCAATCAACTTTTATAAAATCAAATCCGTATTCTTCAAGAAACATTTTTAGGTCTTGTTCTTCATAACCGTAAAGACCAACATCTGCCCCGTTATCGCCTTCGTTGTCCCAATAATATGCACATGTGTTCTTGCCGCCTTCTGAATATATTCCGGCTTTAAGACCTAAAGAATGGACGTAATCAGCGATGATTTTTATCCCATTAGGGAATCTGTTTTTATGAAATCTAAGTTTTCCGTCTTTTCCTCTGCCTCCGAAAAATCCATCATCCATATTGAAATATTCATAGCCATATTTAGATAGTCCTGTTGAAACAAGGGCGTTTGCCTGTGCTTTCATTCTTTCTTCTGAAATATCTGTTCTGAAACGATTCCAAGAAGCCCATCCCATTATCGGGGTTGTTCTTTTTTTTGTTTGATTCATGTTAAGTAGTCTCCTTGTAGATGTTTTGATATGTATGTGTTTGGGGATAAAGTTATTAATCACAGAATGATAGTCAAAAAGGATAATAACTTCACATTATTCTGATTTGTCTCCGATAAATCAGAATTTTCCTCTGTTTTTTTGCAATTTTTTATATTCCATCGGCGTAATCCCCTTAATTCGTTTAAACACCTTTGAAAAATAATAGGGGCTGTTGAAGCAAAGTAGGTCGGATATGGTTGACAGTGCGCTGTTCGATTTTGTCATCAGACGGCAAGCCTCGTCTATTTTGAGCTTGTTGTAATAGTTCATTATAGAAGTGCCTTCATATTCCCTAAACAGCGAGCTCAAAAAGGTGCGCCCGTGATTGAATTCTTGGCAAATGTCATCTATTGTAACAACATCGTATGTTTTGTTTTTGAGAAATTCCGCAATTCCCTTGTGGATAGCACTGTAATAATCTTCTTTTGAAGCAAAAAACTTGTTGGGATTTTGTTCTATCTGTTCACGGATAAGAGTAATCAAAAAGGCTTCCATATATATTTTATACATTTGCTGACCGCCTATGGGGGCAGAGCCTTTTGGAATCATCGACACATTTCCGCCATAATCTTTCAGAACGAGGGTGCGTTCAGCTTCGCTGAATACATTGTCCAGAATTGATTTTGCGTTTTGTGAAAGGTGATTTTTGTAGCCCTTCAGAAACTCCATTGCCTTTGATTTGCATACAAACGACACAAAATATGCGTATGCATTTTCCTCCTCCGACACTCTTTCTGTTTTTGTCAGCACTCCCGGTTCGTGAAAAATAATGTCTCCAGCTTTTAGCAAATGGGGTTCTCCGTTTGAATATTCAGTAAGAGATCCCTCTGTGACATACACAAACTGCCAGAAATCATAAACTTCTTCCATTTGAAGAAATTTACAGGTATTAATATTACTGTTTATAATGAGGACATAATCATTTACTTCGATAAAGGTTTCAAAGGTATTGAGCAGATATGACATATAATCACCCTTTCCTGCGATAGCTGAATGTGCGCGCACAATAGTGCAAAAATATTTTGCAAGAAATATTATATCACTTAGTATTTATACAGTCAATAGCTTTTTAAATAACATAGATTTTAGTGGCTGTTTAATCCATTTCTCTCTTTTTGTTCCCATAAAATGTATATAAAACCCCAAGACTGATACAAATGTAATTCTGCGAATGAAAGTGCATTTTTATCGAATGAAATTACATTGTTTTTTTTATATGCAGGCTATATACTACATAATGTGAGGTAAAAGTGTTGGTATCCGCATCTGCTTAAGGGAGGTTTGTGCTATGACAAAACGACTAATATCACTTTTAATTATCTTATGCTTTATCGTTTCTACGATAGCTGTAGCAGACAGTGATACTGTTATAATAAAAAGATATTATTATGAAACCTTTTCGGATGTGACAACGGGTTCTGTGCCTGCCGACATTTTGGCACAGGAAAAATCCAATTCTGTCGGAGTGGCCGAGGTTCCTGATGCTAAAGACAAAAGTCTGTACTTTTCAGCCGGAACATCATCTTCCACCGATTCCCACGCCGATATCGACATCGGCGGTCTTGAAGGTGATGTTGTTATTGAATTTTCGCTCAATATCAAAACCGAACCCAGATTTGTTTTTGCACTGTTTATGTTTGATAAAAACGGTACCGAAACAAGGGTTTTGAGATTTGACTATGACCGCAATCTTGTTTTTCCCTCGGGAAGCGGCTATAACGTACCTCTCAATACATTTCAGAAAATCAGCGTCAAAATTTCGTGCGATACGCATCTGGCAAGCGTGTATGTGGGTTCCGGATCAAACATACAGGAAATACTTTCGGGAGTTTATCTCGACAATCAGGCATTCACCGATGTGGACAGAATAAGATTTCATATGCTTGTGCCGTCGTCTGCATATCCCGACAGAAACACAAACATATATGTGGACGATATTTCGGTATATTCAAGCGATGTTCCCGCCGAGCTTTTGAAAAATCAGGGCAAAACTGTTAAATATGTGTGGGATTGGTTAGATGCAAACATTGTACCGGATGGTGCACTCGCTCAATATATGGGGAATTCGGTTGCTATGTATGAGGGCACAAAGAGGATATACAAAAACGAAGCAGTATATGATACAGCATTTGCCCCATACATAAATGACGGAGAAATCTTCCTGCCGGTTACGGCACTTGAGAACAGCGGACTTTCGATAGCGGGCATTAAAGCTGTACACAAAGACGGTGCTTTGTATGTGCCGATAAGTGAAGTGTGTGATAAAAACAGCAAAAAGCTTACATATGACAAAAGCGGTTTGATTATTATTGCCGACAGAGAAAACTTCTTTAACCTTGAACACGACCTCGGTATTTTCAGAATGCTCAGCAGAAAGCTTGTGTTTCAAAATCCTTCGGGCGAAGAAATGCTTCGGATGATAAAAGAACGTTTTCCAAACAATTCTCATCCCCGCCTTTATGCTGACAGTGAAAAAATAGCACTGCTTCGTGAAAGTATCAAAACCGATTCAAAGGTTTCGGGTTGGTTTGATGATGTGAAATCTTCTGCCGATGCTATCTTGACGCAAACGCCTGTAGTCTACGATATTTACGACGGAATAAGGCTTTTGGCAATTTGCAGAAAAGCCCGCGACAGAATGCAAAAATTGGCTTTTTGTTATCAGATGACACTTGATGCAAAATATGCCGACAGATGCATAGAGGAGTTGAATGCGGTATGCTCCTTTAAAGACTGGAATCCGTATCACTTCCTTGATACTGCCGAGATGATGGAAGCAGTTGCCTTTGCTTATGACTGGCTCTATGATTATATGTCTCCTTCCTTCAGAGAAACGATAAAAACAGCTCTCGTACAAAAAGGTCTTAATCAGGTGCTCGAAGATTACCGAAACACCCCCGGCAGAAGCCGCTCCTACAGATGGGCTCAAAGCGCTGTGCCCGACAACTGGAACATGGTTTGCAATTCGGGTGCACTACAAGCGGCATTTGCTATAGCTGAAGACGAGCCCGAAGTTACTACAGAAGTAATGAACAGCGGTATGGAGCTTGTAAAACGTGCAATACTTATGTATGCACCCGACGGTGCGTGGTATGAGGGTATTGTCTACTGGCAATACACCACCAAATACTATACCGACCTCATGAGTGCACTTGATTCCTGCTTTGGCGATACCTTTGGCTATACCGACACACCGGGCATTGACCAAACAGGCGACTACCTTGCGGCAATGACGGGAACCGACGGACTTTTCAATTTTCACGATGCCGCCGAAGATTCAGGCGAGATAGAATCTCCCGAGCTTATGTTTTTGGCAGACAAAACAGATAACCCCGTTCTTACATCTTTTCGTGAAAAGCAGATGGCAGACAGAGGCTCGGGCGGTACAATGCGTGATATCCTCTGGTACAACCCGGAAGCCTCGGGGAGTATGTTTGATATGAAGCTCGACCACTATTTCAAAGATGCCGAGGCGGTAAGCTTCAGAAACAATTGGGACAGTGATGCAATTTACGCAGGCTTTCATTCCGGCCCCACTGATGTGTATCACGGTCATATGGATGCAGGCTCATTTGTGATAGATGCCTATGGCACACGATTTGCCTGCGACCTTGGTCCTGATGATTATAACATCAAGGATTCTGTGTGGAATCTGTATCGCTATAGAG
This sequence comes from Clostridia bacterium, assembly GCA_017416845.1. Taxonomy (GTDB): domain Bacteria; phylum Bacillota; class Clostridia; order UMGS1810; family UMGS1810; genus RGIG1828. The sequence continues at coordinate 25,633 of JAFQBA010000135.1, read as the reverse complement.
CAGAAGGGCACAACACACTGGTCATAAATCCCGGCAAAGACGGCGGTCAGGCAATTGGCGGCAAGGCAAAAATTGACCGTTTTGAATCAAACAAGCATAGCACCCTTGCAGTGACAGATCTCACCGATATGTATACCGATGCAGTGAGTGTGAAACGCGGAATAAAGTTTACCAATTGTAGAAGTGTCTTTGTGCTTCGTGATGAAATCAGACTCAACTCACATAAAAGGGTATTGTGGTTTATGCATACCGACAGACCGATAACTGTGGCATCAGACGGCAGAAGTGCAAGAATCAGCGGCGAAAACGGAATGGATATGTTGGTGATGCTCTCCGGTGAAACAGCGCCCGGCAAGTTTACGGTAGTGAAGGCAACCCCGATGTCTACCTCACCGCAAAATTCGAGCCAGGCTTCAAACAGCGCTTACAAAAAACTCAGATTTGAATTTTCGGGTTCTGTAAAACAAGCCTCAATAACTGTTACGATGCAGTTTGTGCCAACTGTGGGAGATTATACACTCTATGTTCCCGAAAACGTATCGCTTGCGGATTGGAGTCTTGATGATGTAAGCGACGGAATTGAAATAACCGGTGCTAAACTTTCGGACACTTCGCTTGAACTTGAGTATACAAACACACTCGGGGAGCAGGAAGCCGATTTGATTGTTGCGGTCTATGAAGGCAACAAGCTGGCAGGTGTATCCCTTTTAGGCAACGTAAAAATAGTTCACGGCTTCGGAGGTTTAACTCATGAACTTGATATAGATACAGAGGGCAAAAACACAAAAATAATGCTTTGGAACAACACGGTCGACATAAAGCCTCTGTGTGTGAGCAAATAAAATAAGACAAGGAGAGATGTATGTGAAAAGAATTATAGCTTTTATGATTTCGCTGATAATGTGCATCATATCGGTTGCCCCTGCAGCACTTGCACAGGCAGAAGTAATCAACCTCAGCTACATATTTAATGAAAACTTTGACAGATTGAGCGTTGGAGCTTACGCCACATCAAATGCAACTGCTAATCAGAAATCGAACACTATTGCCGTTGCAGATGATGCTGACGGCGGCAAAAATCTTAAGTTTATCGCATCAACAACATCAGACTTTCATCTGGACATTACCCTCGGAGGCATTCAGAAGGATATAATAATTGAGTTTGATTTGAAATTTGAACACGAGAGCACTTCGCAGTTTTCACTGTTTTTCAAAAATTCATCGGCAGTAGAAAACAGAATTATTCGTTTCGATGGTCAGGGCAATCTCTACACACCGTCGGGTGCTCCTGTTTGTTCAGTTGTAATGGGCAAAAGCTACAAATTTGTTGTAAAACTCTCGCCTGAAACCGGTCTTGCCGACATCTGGGTAAACGGCAAAGAAAAGATGAGGGGAATTGCCATAGGAGACAAGCAGTTTGGCAATGTTGATATGATAAGATTTCACGCTCTTGGCATTACGGGTGAGCCATACCCCATAATTTATATGGACAATATTGCAATTTATGAAAGTGAGATGCCTGTGTTTAAATATGAAATTTTAGGCAAAAAGGTTGTTTTTGATACCGATTCGGGCACGGTTGTTGCAGATGTTGCTTCAATGAATGAAGTGGAAGACTATATGGAAGATGCGTCTGCAATATATGTGGGACAACCGAAGATGTTTAGTGGCGGCGAGGTTCAATACATAGACAATGACAACAAAAATGCCGTACCCTATATCAAAAACGGCAGAACAATGGTACCGCTCCGTGCAGTGGCAGAAAGTCTGGAAGCGGACGTTTATTGGGAAGAAAGCGATCGCAGTGTGATTGTGGACACAGGAAGCAAACCCGTCACTCTCACAATAGGCAGCGAGACAATGACAACAGACGGTAACACGGTTACCCTTGATGCTCCTCCCGAAATTAAAGATGGCAGAACTTATGTGCCAATCCGTGCCATATCGGAAGCACTCGACAAAAAGATTTTCTACGACCAAAGCGGACTTATTGTTATATCCGACAGAGAAAACTTTTTCAACTTACGTTCAGACCTCGGCATATTCAGGGCACTTTGCGGTGAGCTTGTATTTCACAATCCCACGGGAGCAGAAATGGCAGAAATTATAAAGGAGCGTTATCCCAATAACGGTCACCCCCGAATTTATGCCGACAAAGCAAAAATAGAGGTGCTTCGCAATAGAATCAAAAATGACGAAACTGTTTCAAAATGGTTTGCCGATGTTGTTGTATCAACAGAATCAATTTTTAACGATGATCCCGTTGTATATGATATTTATGACGGCATCAGACTTTTGATGATCTGCAGAAAAGCCCGTGACAGAATACAAAAACTTGCTTTTTGTTATCAGATGACAGGCGATACACGTTATGCTGACAGATGCATAACCGAGCTCAGAGCCGTGTGCAATTTTAAAGACTGGAATCCCTATCATTTCCTCGATCCGGCAGAAATGATGGAGGCGGTTGCCTTTGCATATGACTGGCTCTATGACTATATGGACCCCTCATTCAGAGAAACAGTAAAAACAGCTCTGGTAGAAAAGGGACTCAAGCAGGTGCTCGAAGATTATCGCAACACTCCCGGCAGAAGCCGTTCCTACAAATGGGCTCAAAGTGCCGTGCCCGACAACTGGAATGTAGTTTGTAACTCCGGTGCACTTCAGGCGGCATTTGTGCTTGCAGACGAAGTTCCTGAGATTGCCATAGAGGTTATGGACAACGGTATGGAGCTTGTAAAAAAAGCGATACTTATGTATGCACCCGATGGTGCATGGTTTGAGGGTATTGTGTATTGGCAATATGCCACCAACTACTACACTGACCTTATGAGTGCGTTGGATTCTTGTTTTGGTGACACCTTTGGCTATACCAATACTCCCGGCATTGCCCAAACCGGAAACTATCTTGCATCCATGACAGGATTTGACGGCTTGTTCAATTTCCACGATGCTACCGAAACTAATGCCGATATAGATTCATCTGTGCTTCACTTTCTTGCCGAAGAGCTGAATGACCCCGGTCTTACGTGGCTTCGTATGAATCAGATGAAAAACTTGAACCTTACGGGCAAATGGCGTGATATACTCTGGTATAATCCAGAGTATGCAAAAAGTGAAAAAGTGATGGATACGGATTTCTATTTCAGAGATACCGAAGCCGTGGCAATGAGAAGCGGATGGGATAAAGGAAAAGACGTTTATGTTGGGTTCCATTCGGGCAAAACAGATGTGTATCACGGTCACATGGATGCAGGGTCATTCGTTATAGATGCTTACGGTATGCGTTATGTTTGTGACTTGGGTGCTGAAGACTACAATATTAAGGACTCTGTATGGAATCTATACCGCTATAGGGCAGAAGGTCACAACACACTTGTTATAAACCCCGGCACTGATGGCGGACAGCTCGTGAGCGGTGTTGCCAAGATAGACCGCTTTGATTCAAATGACTACAGTGCGTATGCCATAACCGATCTTACTGATATGTACAAAACAAGTTCAACAAGTGTTAAAAGAGGTCTGAAGCTTACCAACAACAAATCGGCAATCATAGTTCAGGATGAAATTCACAACAAAGAAGAATCAGATGTATGGTGGTTTATGCACACAAAATATGATATTGAAGTGGCAGAAGACGGCAAGAGCGCAGTAATCAAATGCCCTGCCAAAAACGGCAATTTCAGAGATATGTATGTGTCGCTTATGCAAGATACTCCCGGTGAATTCTTTGTTATGGATGCAACACCTTTGGAGACCTCACCCACCAACGCAAGTCAGAACAAAAACAAAGCATACAAAAAGCTTGTGTTCAGAGCGCAGAATGTTAAAGATATAACCATTCCGATTATGATGCAGTTTGCAATACCGATAGAGGGCTTTGAACCTGATTTCACAGCAGACGTTGTACCTCTTGACAAGTGGAGTCTTGATGATGGTGAATTTTATCAGACACCTAAACTGTCATCAATTTCTATCAACGGAAATCCGATTGCAGATTTTGACAAAGATGTTTATACATACAGCTATGAAATGAAATATGACGAGGCTATGCCCGTTATAACTGCCGAAGGTGATGGGAAAATCACCATAAAGACGGTTGATCAGATTCCTGCAAGATGTGTTATTACTGTAACAAACAATGAGGGAATCAGCGAACATTATGTTGTAACCATTCACAAAGAAAAACTCAAAGTAATTCCCGAGGGCACTCAAAAGCTCATCATGGCAAATATCAGTGCAACCGATATTCCACAGCCCGAAAACTCACCTCCAAATGCCATAGACGGCAATCTTGATACAAGATGGTCAGCTACGGGTATCGCAGACTTAACTGTTGACCTTGGCTCTGTGAGAACGGTTCAGGCATTCGGCATTGCGGTATATCAGGATACCACAATTGATGGAAGAAGACAGTTCTTTGAAGTACAGGTGTCGGAAGACGGCGAAAACTACACCACTGTTTTCGACGGTGAAACATCGGGTACCACACTTGAGGAAGAATTGTTTGAAATTACTCGTTCAAAGGCAAGATATGTGCGATTCAGATGTAAGGAAACAAGCGTTGGTGAATGGAATTCAATCACAGAACTCTCCATATACGGACAATGATGCAAAGGAGGCAGATATTAATGAAATTAACAAAATGGTTTTTGGCAACTTCGGCGGCATTACTTTTCCTTTTGTCGCTGTCGGTTTGTGTGTGTGCATCCGATGCCGTAATTCCCTTTGACGATTTTGAAAGCTATGAAGACTCAATCGGCGGCAACTGGAGAGCACAGGGAAGATACACCAAAGCACCTCTTGTCGTCACCGAAAAAGGAAAGAGTATTATGGCAGAATCAGTGCCCGGAGGAATGCTTGAAATTATTCAGGATTTTCCCGAAACACCTGCCGATGCCGAAAACTTTGGAATAGCATTTGCAATGAAGTTTGACAATTTCAATGCACAGCGCAGTATCTACACAAGAAATTCAGCCGGAGAATATGATATTTTCAAGATAAGCAAAAACGGAAAAGTGGTAATAGCGGAAACTGAACTGAATGATATTATTCTTCAAACCGGCATCTGGTACAATTTCTACCTTGAGTACAATTCTGTAAAAGGATATATCAGACTCAACATAAGTGACGGAAGAGATAATGTTACCATCTCAAATTTCATTGCAACCAAACAAAGAACAGCTCTTACAAGACTTGATTTTGTAAGCTCGGCACCCGCTGAGGGGGCATCCGTCACCTACATAGACAATGTAGCCTTCTACATTCTTGACTATGTGGTAGAACCTTACAAGGAAGAAATAGGCAATGAACTCATTCCCTTTAATGACTTTGAGAGTTACGCATCTGATTTCAACTTCCCCCGAAATCAGACAGCAGCGCATCTGGAAGAATGGACATTTCAGAATGATGTCAAAAATATGAAGGTGACAGAGACCGACAGGGGGCAGAGTGCATATATCGAGCCGGCGGGATGGACGGGTTTTATGTATGGCAGCACGGCGTGGAATGTGCCCGATTCACTGACACTGAAGTTTTCGGTAAAGCCGATAAAGCTTGGCAATTTTATAAAAGTGTGTATGATTTATCAAAGTGATGCTACCAGACGCTTTCCGTTTCAGATAAATGCTGATGGCACCATAATGGTATTTGATACAACTTATCCGGCAACTACCTTTAAGGTTGAAACCGGCCACTGGTATGATGTGAGCATAGAGTACAGCATAATCGGCATATCAAAGGTGAGCATAAGCGGAAACGGAAGCAGTGCAGAGCTTGAAGCCTACGGAGCATCCATCCCAAATGTTACAAGACTGAGCATTTTGTCAGGCAACGGTGCGGCATATTACCTCGATGATATCGAAATGACCAAAATAGAATCCGAATCGGATATCAAACCCGATGCAACGGGAGTAGCAAGTATATCGCCATCGGTTGGCTATGTTGACAACGGAGAAATAGTTGTAAGCTTTGACGGTGCAATGTATGATTATCTGCTTCCGGGTGTATACGCAAAGGTAAACGGAAGTGATGAGTATGTAGAGTCGATTGAGCTTATTGACGATAAGATAGTTGTGAAGCTTTCGCCTGATATTCCACAAAACGGCACATTTTTCTTTGAGCTTGGCGATTTGTGGCTCGGAGACAACAAAATCGGAGCGTCAACTGTGTTTTTCACAAGAAAGAGCTTTGATATCATAAGCTTTGATACTGCTGTGACCGGTACCACCACAGAAAGCACTCTCGTGGTTGTTTCCAAGGAAAATGAACCCCGAAATGTATCTCTCGTTACCATTCTTTATAATGACGAAACAGGAGCTATGGTGGCTGCCGATTTTGCAGAGTGTACAGTCGAAAATAGCACATCAGAGCTGAAAACACAAGTGACCGCCCCTGATGACGGAAGCTATACTGCAATAAGTCATATCTGGGACAGCGTTAAAAATATGCGTTCATTAAACATGAAACGCATTAATAAATAAAAAAGGAGATGCAAGTTATGTTAAAATTAAGAATTACATCTTTGTTTTGCGCAATTATGATGGTATTTACAATGTTTGGAGTGGTTGGTGGCACTGCTCTTGCCGATGCTACGGCAGTGGAGCTTGTGGCGTATGAGGATTTTGAAAGCTATGAGAGCGTGGCAACCGATTCATGGACTATCAGAAATACTGCCGGAGTGGTTACAGAGACCGAAAAAGGTCAGAGTCTTCTTGTTGAAGCGACCACTGCAGGCTCTGCGGAGGTTTTCAAAGAATGGACTGCACCTGCAGCTATCATACGTGATTTTACGGCGACATTTTCTATGAATTTTGCCGATTTTAACGGTAACCGCTATGTGTTTACCAAAAATGCAAACGGTGAATATGACATTTTTTCAATTACAACATCAGGTAAGCTCTCAATAGGTGGTGTTGAAAGCGAAGAAATTATCCTCGCTACAGACACATGGTACAACTTTGAAATGAATTATGATGCTATAACAGGATATGTGGAAATCAATGTTACAAATGAAGCAGACTCCTCAACCTCCACAGTAAGCGGATATTCCAATTGCAACGGTCACACAGGTCTTTTCAGACTTGACTTTGTGTTCTCAAAGCCGTCATCCGGTACAAGCGTTACTTATCTTGACGATATCGAGATGTATGGCCTCGAAGATGAAACGGGTTATCTCATTCCTTATCATGATTTTGAAGATTACAAAGTAGGATATCTTTTCAAAAATAACCAGTCTGCACAGCATATGCCTTATTGGACTTATCAGAATGCAGTAAAAAATCTCAAAATTGCCGAAACCGAAAAAGGCAAAAGTGTGTTTGTGGAACCCAATGGCTGGACAAGCCTCCTTTACGGTAACACAGGCTGGAAGGTAGAAGATTCTGTAGAGGTTAAATTTTCAATCAATCTTGTTAGTATGAATCAGTTTGTAAGAGTGTGTATGCATAATCAGTCAAGCAACAACAGAACTATTCCCCTTGAAATTTGCGCAAACGGTACTCTCAAGGTGTTTGACAAACAATTTACAGCAGCAGATTTTCAGGTTGAGCCCGGAATCTGGTATGATGTAAGCATAAAATACGGAAAAGCAAGCCGCGCACTTGTTACAATAAGCGGCAACGGAAAAACCGCAAAGCTTTACTCTACAACTAATTATCTCCCCGATGTAACTCAGATTGCATTCCTCTCCGGTGTTGGTGCATCGTTCTATCTCGATAATATCGAAATGAAGAAGATAGACAAAACCGAAATAGACGAAGCACTCGGCGCACAGCCCACAACCACATTTATTCCTGCAGACAACTTTGAAAGCTATGCCATCGACTATGCATTCCCTCGCAACCAGACTGCACAGAATTTGCCAAGTTGGACCTATCAGAATGATATCAAAAATGCAAAAGTAGTAGCCACCGACAAAGGCAACAGTGCATTTTTTGAGCCAAACGCCTGGACAAGTCTTATGTATGGTGATTCAAACTGGATACTTGCCGATTCGCTTGAATTGAAATATTCAATAAAGGTGAGCAGTCTTAATCAGTTTATAAGAAATAGTATGATTTACTTAAACGACAGTAACAGAGTAATCCCGTTTGAAATTTCTGCAGACGGTTCTGTTAAGGTGTTTGACAGGTCATTTGCAAGCTCCGATTTCAGAGTGCAGACAGATGTATGGTATGAGATTTCTCTGAAATTTTCCAAAAACGGTAAAGCTCTTGTTACAATCAGCGGCAACGGAGACAAAGCAGAGTTTTATGCAGAGGGCGCATCTATTCCTGACCTGTCAAGGATAACATTTTCTTCGGGTGTTGGCGGAGCATTCTATCTTGATGATATCGAAATGAATGCTATAGATGCTTTCACCAACATTCTCACAGTGTCAAAAGATGTTGTAGAAGCAGGTGATGTTACAGCAAGCATCTGCGCTCCCGAGATAGGTGAAAACGAAAAACTCCTCATTATAAGAGTGGTTAACGAAGATGAAATGACTCTTGAGGATGTGGACATAAAGGTGCTTGACTCATCCGACACTGAATCAATAAGCAGTGTAACCGTAACAGTACCCGAAAATGGTAACTACAACGTTAAAGCAATGCTTTGGGACTATGACATTACGCCCCTCCAGCTCATTACTCTTGACAAATAATTATGATGTGACATTGTTGGCGAAATTTTCGGGAGATATATTTTTCGAAAATTTCGCAGCATTGTCGGTTTTCTTATCAAATAAACCCTGCCGATAAGAAATAAAAAAAGAAATGTGCCGGTGCAGGGCGGCAGAATAGAGACAGGCTATGATAAAAAAATTTATTTCAGGTGTAATGTGTTTATCAATGCTTTCTGGCTGTGTCGCTTTTGCCGATTCTCTGAATGAAATTAACCCCGACTATGCCAATCACACTGTAAGTGTGTCGGGAAGTCTTGATGACGGTGCAGGAGTGAGAGTCACACTGCAGGTTTTAAATCCGGGGATTCTCGAAGAAGATATAGACAGTGTAACTCCCGAAACTTTTATGAATGTTTTTAGTTATGCGGCAGAAACAGATGCCGATGCAAACGGTGATTTTTTGTTTGAAAGCTTTGACTTTGGCGAAAAATCCGGCTATTACAGCGTAAGAGTTATGAGAAGCGATGGTCAGTTGCCCCAATTTTATCCAAACACTTTCATATATGTGTCTTCAGATTTTGAAAAAGACTTGCTCACAGCCTTGAAAGAAGGAAACGGCGAGAGTTTTATTCTTGAAAATATATCTGTTTTAACACCAAATTATCAATGTTTTGAAAATTATTCGACGGAAGTTCAAATTGAAATTCTTAAGCTTTCGACAAAGAGCAAAATCGAAAGCTTCGATGATGCTTCAAAAAGTGTTAACCGTGGATGCTTTTTTGTGACAGGAGAAGATTTGTATTTTGAAGATTGCATTTTTCCTGCTGATACTCCAAGCATATATTTTAAAGATTTTTCGCAAAAAGAAAAAGATGATGTCATAAAAAATGTGACCGGTGCCACAATCTCTGAAAAAACAGAGAGCTTTGAAGAAAATTGTTTTTTTAAAGCACTTCACAGTGCCGGTGGAAACAAAGCCCTCGAAAATATAATTATAAATAACGAAAAATGGCACGGAATTGACTTGTCAGATTACAAAGCTCTGAAGAGCAAAAAGTCTGTTAATGCCAAAATTGCAGAAGACAAACCAAACACCATAACCGAACTCAAGAAAATAATAAAATCAGCCTCAGAATCCGGCGGTTCGTCAGGCGGAGGCGGTGTTTCTTCGGGTGCTGTTGCGGGCAGAGGAGGATCCGGATCGGTTTCGTTTAGTCCGGTTGACACACAGCCGCCTGTGCAGGAGGCAACTCCTCCGGCTAATGCTGTTATGTTTACCGATATTTCGGGATACGAATGGGCAAAAGAAGCCATAGAAGAACTATATAAAAAAGGCATAGTCAACGGTACATCCGACAAAGTTTTCTCTCCCGGTCGCAATATCACAAGAGCAGAATTTGTCAAGCTGATATGCACAGCATTTTTGGGCAACTCCAAAGAATACGAAGGTAATTTTGCAGATGTATCTGAAAGTGATTGGTTTGCACCTTATGTTGCATCAGCGTTTGATTCAGGTGTTGTAAAGGGAATATCCGAAACCGAGTTTGGTTCGAGTCTCAATATAACCCGTCAGGATATGGCTGTTATGATATTTAATGCGTCAAAGCTTGCGGCAGGAGAATCCCGAATGCAGTTTGCCGATTTTGATGAAATTTCAGATTATGCCAAAGAGGCGGTTCTTACTATGAACAGTCTCGGAATAATAAACGGCAGGGGTAACGGAGAGTTTTGCCCCAAAGAAAATGCAACCCGTGCAGAAGCTGCACAAATGATATATAAGGCACTCAAGGTGCTTTCGGGAGGTGACGGAGTTTGATGCTTAAAAAAGTATTTTGTCTTATAATTGCTCTTATGATGCTTGTTTGCGCTTGTGTATATGCCGATAGTGCAGACACTATGACAGCAGATGCTTTGCCCGAAAGCTTTGAGCTGTTGTCGGAGTTGGGCTTTATTCCCGAATCGGTAGAGCAAAACTATAACGGAGACAAAAAGGTAACAAGAGGCGATTTCGCATCGCTTATGTCTCTTTCTATGGGGCTTGGAGACATTGGGCTTGATGCTGATGCGAGCAAGTTTTTCAGCGATGTTACCCAAAGTAATGAAAATTACAAAGATATAGGACTTTGTGCTTCGGTTAATCTTATATCGGGTGACGGCATGGGCAAATTCAACCCCGATAAAAGAATTTCATTTTCCGAAGCTGTCAAAATCGTTATGAGTGCTCTTGGATATGACGAGCTTGCCAAAGCATACGGTGGTTACCCCACCGGATATCTGAAATGTGCCTCCGACAATAAGGTAACAAGTGGCATTTCGGGGCAGAATTCGGACAGTATAACATGGGATACGGCACTTGCTCTCATTGCCAATGCAATCGATACCAAAATGTTTATGCAAACCGGATTCGGAGATAATATCACCTACGATTCAACCTCCGGAAAAACCTGGATAAACCATTATCATAAATTAACAAAATATGAAGGCACGGTAACGGGAACTGCAGATGCTGTGTTTGATGATATCGATGCCCTTGGTGAAAACGAAATAAGAATAGACGATGCGGTTTATGAATGCCGCAAAAATCACGCAGACCTGCTCGGCAGAAAAGTATACTTCTATACCGATGATGATGCAAGGATTGCATCGGCAGTTTGCAGTGCCGATAGCGCCGAGACCGTTACCGTTGTAGAGTGGAACGAAATTTTAAGCTTTTCAGACAATGTTCTCACCTATGAAAAAGACGGCGCCAAAACCGTTTCGATGCATATTTCTTCGGTTACAGATGTTGTATACAATTCAAGACCGGCAGTGCTTTCTGACAGTGAATGGCTGATTAAAGACGGCAGTATCAGAATTGTGTCGGAGGGAAACAGAGTCAAAAGTGCTGTTATATCAGAACCAAAAACCTTTGTTATCCAAAAGGCATATGACAACAGCGAGACGTTTTATGATATGTATGAAAACGGAATGTTTTCTGCAAAGGATAAAGAATACATATTCAAAGATTCATATGGCAACAATATGGAATTTGTTGAGCTTAATACCCACGACGTTATTTCTGTTTTTGAAAGCAAAGACGGCAGATTTGCACGCCTTTATTATTCCAACTCCGAAATTGACGGAAAGATAGAGGGAATACAAAAAAGAGGCGATGCCATAAATATCACCTTAAACGGTGTTACTTTCCCCGTAGCCCGCAATTATCTTAAAGAAGCAGACAAACTCTCTGTTGGGCAAGAAGGACTTTTCGGCCTCACCATATACGGCGAAATTGCAACCATGAAGCCTCTGAATATATCGGACACATGGACATGGGCATACCTGGCGGATTGCGCAATGGATGGCGGTCTTGATGCGTCAGTACGTCTGAAACTCTTTTGCGAAGACGGCAAAATGTATGTTTATGAGCTTTGTGACCGTGTGATGATAGACGGCAGAGCTGTCAAAAAAGAAGATGTTCTTTCTTCTCTTCCTTATCACAACGGGGTTGTAAGATACGGCACATATTCCGGCAGAATAAGCCGCATAGACACTCTTCAGAAGGGTGAATATGAAGATGAAAATTCTGCCAACACACTGTTTAAAGGCTACGATGACAACAAAAAAGCCTCAACTTATCTTTTATACAATGTCCGTCAACACATTTTCGGAATGAAAGTGCCTGCCAATTCCAACACAAAGGTGTTTGTTGTTCCGACTGATTCCGGTGCTGATGATGAAATGTACAGAACCAAAACGCTTGGTTATTTCGCCCACGATACATCCTATGTGTTCAATGCCTACAGAGTAGGCGAAAACGCACACGCTGCCGAGGTACTTGTCATATACACGGGCAGTGCCGATTCCTACATAACCAAAGATACTCCGGTGACGGTTGTAGAGTCGGTATCACGCAAAATTGCATCCGACGGTGAATATTGCTATGTGGTAAACGGATATACCAACGGACAGAAGGTTGCCAAAGAGGTACACAGCGATGAAGTACTCGATAGTCTTTGTTCTATCTTCCCCGGGCAGACCGACAAAAAACACACTCTTTCCACAGGCGATGTTGTCAAGCTCGGTACAGATGCCGACACCGGCAAGGTTATGGAAATTGCACTCTATTATGAACAAGAAAATGATTATCTTCTGACCAATGCCGCTGTCGGAAAAGACATAATTTCAAACAGAATGCTCAGAGCCAATGTTTATTCCGAGGATGGCGGTAATCTCTGGCTCACTCAGGATGAGCTTCTCACTGATAACGTTAAGCTGTCGGTTGATTATATTGAGTCGATAAATGCTTCACTTTACAAGATTTACCGTCTCTACCGTCATAAGAATGGAGAATTAAGGCTTGAAACAGCATCGGTAAGAGACATAGCAGACTACAAAAGTTCAGGCGATAATTTTTCCAAAATACTTATGTTCAGTGCTTATAATGAGCCGGGAACAATTCTTATTTGCGAACAATAGATAAAATACTTACCCGAAGCAACAAAACACAAAGAGTTGCTTCGGCTATAGGGGTAATTTGAAAGGAAAAGATAATGTACAAAATTTTTAAAATCACATCAGATTCCACAATAGATTTTGCCGCCGAAGAGCTCAAAAAATATCTTCGTATGATGATGCCACGATGCGGTGAAATTCCAATAAAATATGCGCCCGAAGCAGCTGAAGGTTTTCGTATCGGTCTTATGAGCGATTTCGGACTCGATACCTCCGATGCAGAAGATATTACCCTTGACGATATAATTTATATCGATGCAGACAAGTCGGGAGGTATAATTGCAGGCTCTAACCCTGTGGCTACTCTCATTGCCATATACCGCTATCTGCGTTTTTGCGGATGCAGGTGGATTTTTCCGGGAGTAGACGGAGAGTGTATTCCGATTATAGATGAGCCGGCAGAGGTGAGCTATCGAAAGCATGCCGACCATCGCTATCGTGGTCAGTGCAACGAGGGAGCAGAATTTCAGCAGAGTATGATAGAAACAATTGATTTTACTCCCAAAATCGGCTTGAATACATATATGCTCGAATTTGACAATCCGATTTGTTACTATAACCCATACTACGATCACACACACAGCTCAGTTCGTGAACCTGAGCCCGTTTCTCGCGACACGGTACTTCAGTGGAAAAGACAGTGCGAAGCGGAAATTCAAAAACGAGGCCTACATTTTCACGATATGGGGCATGGCTGGACTGCCGAACCATTCGGAATAGACAGCAGTAACGGTTGGTTTGTAGATGAGGAAGATTTCGTTCCGCCTGAGAGCCGCAAATATGTGGCTATGCTGAACGGTGAACGAAAACTGCTTGTAGGGAAAGCGCTTCTCTCCAATGTATGTATGTCTCAAAAAGAGGCAAGAAGCATTATGGTGAACTATATTGCCGACTATGCCCAAAAGCAAAATAATGTCGACTTTTTGCATGTGTGGCTCGCAGACGGAGAGCATAATGCCTGTGAATGTGAAGAATGTCGGAAAAAGACTCCCTCAGATTGGTATGTCATTCTTTTGAATGAGCTTGACGAAGAACTTACCAAAAGAGGTCTCGACACTCATATTGTGTTTATTGTTTATACTAACACCTTCTGGGCTCCGCTCGAGGAGGTAATCAAACATCAAAAGCGCTTCACAATGCTTTATGCACCGCTTGGCAGAGTCTACACCGAGACCTACGCCAAGGATGCCGATATGGATAAGCTTATTCCATACACTTTAAACCAAATAAAACGTCCTTCGGGAATGTCCGATGCTCTTGCTTATCTTTATGACTGGAAGAAAAACTGGAACGGAGACTGCTTCTGCTATGAATATCATTTCTTCTGGTATCAGTATTGGAATATAAACAATATGTTTTTGTCCAAAATTTTGTATGAGGATATTTGTTCTCTCAAAAAGCACGGACTCTCCGGCATCATTGAGGATGGCTCACAGAGAAGCTTTTTCCCCACGGGATTTCAGTTTTATGTATATGGCGAAACACTTTTTGACTCATCAGTTTCATTTGAAGAATTAAAAGAAGACTATTTTAGTCACGCATTTGGAAAAAACTGGAAAGAGGTTGCAATATATCTCGAAACTCTCAGCGAATATATGGACACTGCCTATTATCTTGGTCTCAAGTCGAATGATGCCGAAAAAGGCAAGTTCTACTGTCCTGAAATGGCAGATAAAATGCCAAAGGTGCGTGAGCTTGTAGAGAACTTCAAGCCCGTTATCCAAGAGAATAAAAATCAATCTTGCAGAGCATCGACAGTTGCGTGGCAGCTTCTTACTTATCATGCAATTGCAGTTTGTGGCATTGCGGATATAACCGAATATAAATGTGTGGGCAAACACAAAGAAGCAAGAGATGCTATCGAAAAACTCATTGACGAAATGTCAAAACACGAAATATATATCGAACGTTATTACGATCACTACCTTTTTGCACATTCTTTCCATCATATGAAAATTGATATGAAAGATGCATGAGTCTAATTTGATATATGATGCAGTTCTTTGCGTTGAACTATGAACTGCGTGTGTAACCCTGAACTTGAGCACCGGTAATGGTTTTGAAAAAAGGTATCTCTTTTGCCAAAATGTTTATTCTGCGTAATTGTATCATTTTATGGGTGCAAAGACAAAAAAACAGAGTATCATTTGTTTGACCTAAAAACTAAAGAAACGAGCTTCAATTTACAGATTATATGATGTGACCCCAAAAAGTTAGACTTTTTGGGGTCACATCATCTTAACAAGTGTCTCGCAATTTGAGGTAATTATATTTTTCTGTTTTCGTATGTACTCAATACAACCCCAAGTATTACTACAATGCCGCTTGCAATTTGTTTTATTGAAATTGCTTCACCAAGTATCAAAGCAGAAAATACCAGACCGAATACGGGTATTAAGTTCATAAGCGATATTGATGTTGCCGCTGACAATTTGCGTAGTCCGAAATTATACAAAAGAAATGCTGCAACAGAACAACCGCAAGCAAGATATATTATAGCCAGTCCGCCTGATAGTGTTAACGTTCCGACACTTCCATTCTCTATAAAAACAAGGGGAATAAAAAATATTGTTCCAAATACCATCTGATAAAACGAAATAGTCACCGGTGAATATTTATTTGCAACCGAGCGAGTGGTGAAATTGTAGAATGCCCATACAACGCCTGTAGCAATCAATATGATATTACCGATTAATGCCGTGTGATTCATCTCATCACCTTGACTAACGGTAAGTATGGCTATGCCCGAAAATGCCAGAGCAATTCCGAAAAGCTTTTTTATACCGGGCTTGATGCGGTATATTATAAACTCAAACAAAGCCGTAATTGCCGGATAGGAAGCAATAATAAGAGAAGCATTTGATGCAGACGTATATTTTACACCTATGTTTTCTGCGGCAAAATAAATAGTGACACCCAAAAGACCGCTGAGAGCAATAGTTTTCATATCTTTTTTGTCAGGTTTAACTGAGTCATGGCTTTTCAGATATACTGCACCCAATATAACAGCCGCAATTAAAAACCTTATAAATCCCACCATGATTGGTGCAAAAACATCGTATGCAATCTTCGTTGCAATAAATGATGCACTCCAAAGAAGATTTGCGGCTACAGATGCGACAAAATAGATTTTATTAGTTTTCATTACAACTCCTCCTTTTAGTAACTACCAAGGTAACCACTTCGAATTCTATCATAACATATTGCATTTGTCAATAGGATGTGATAAAATAATTACATAAAAGATAGTTACTTCAAAGAAGGAGCTTGAGCTATGGAGCTTTTGGATGTTGTAAAAAATCTCGGGTTTACCGAATATGAAGCAAAGGCATATCTTGCCTTGCTTTTGGAATCACCCTCAACGGGATATGCTGTTGCAAAAAATTCGGGCGTACCTCGTTCAAAAATATATGAGGTGCTTGAAAATCTTACTTCAAGAGGAGATGTTTTGGTAAGTCCCGGCGAACCGCCTCTTTACAGAGCTCTTCCTGCAAAGGATTTGATTGCTATGCGTAAATCAAGAGCCGAAGAGAATTTTCTTGTGGCAGAAAAGTCATTGGAAAAATTTGAAAAGACAGCGGGAGATCGTGAAAACATCTGGAATATTACCGGATATGAAGCAATAATTCACAAGGTTAACGAATGTATTATGTCAGCTAAAAAGAGAATCCTAATCGAAATCTGGTCGGAAGATTTTGCTATGATTGAAAGTTCTTTGAAGGCGGCTGCAAATCGTGGAGTAAATATATCCATCATCTCTTATGGAGAGATAAATGCAGATTACGCAAATGTATATCCTCACGATAATAGCGAAGAAATTACATCCGAATACGGCGGACGGTGGATTGTATTTAGCGCCGATGACTCCCAGGTGGTAGCCGGCGCAGTGTCGCTTGGGAATGAGAGCCGCGTTGCTTGGACACAGCATAAAGGGCTTGTTATGCCAATTACCGAGGTTGTGATTCACGATTTATACATTGCGGAAATGCTTAATGCTCACAGAGACATTCTTGAAAAAACCTTTGGTGAGGATTTAATTGATTTAAGAAGAAAGTTTGCCATACATTCGGATAATAAAAAGCATTATATTGATTGAAGGAATAAACCGATATTATGAGGAGCGTAAAAAATGAAATATAATTTTTTGAGATTTCCCGGCGGGAAAGCGAAAGCAGTAACATTCAGCTATGATGATGGCAGTAAGGATGATGTGAGATTTCTTGATGTCATAAATAAATATAATTTGAAGTGTACATTTAATCTTGTAGGAGAATTGGTTGAAAATGAAGCAGGCTTAAGTAAGGACTTTATAAAAGAGAACATTCTCTCAAAAGGTCATGAAATTGCCGTTCACGGATATTGCCACAGAGGACAAAATAAAATACGCTCCATTGAGGGAATACGTGATATTCTTGATTGTCGTATCCTTCTTGAGCGAGAGTTTGGTATCATAGTCCGCGGAATGGCATTCCCGGATACTGCAGTTAACCGTTTCCAAGAACCGGAAGCATATAAAAGAGTGAAAAAATATATTGAAGACCTTGATATTGCATATGTCAGAAGTGCGGGGGGAGATAATGATAATTTTAAGCTCCCGGAGGAATGGCATAACTGGATGCCCACGGTGCACCATGACAATCCCCGAATTTTTGAGTATATGGAGAAATTTATCAATCTTGATGTTTCAAAGCTGTATATATCCATGCGTACCCCAAAACTTTTTTATGTTTGGGGACACAGTTTTGAGTTTGAACGAAATCAGAATTGGGAACATCTCGATGAAATATGTCAGAAGATTTCCGGTAAAGATGACATTTGGTATGCAACGAATATGGAAATATATGAATATGTACAGGCATACAATTCCCTGGTTTACAGTGCTGACGGAACGATTGTGTACAATCCGACTTTGTTTGATATATGGTTTGATATTGATGGAACAATGTATTTCATAAAATCGGGCGAAAGGATTACACTTTCTCTTTGATTTGTGGCTCACTAAAATGTTTGAAGGTCGCACAAACTTGGCAAAATCGACCACGGGGCATTTTCAGAAAACAGTCATACGAACGTTTTCGAAAATTTGATGTCACGCCGAAAATTTTGGCGTAAATCAGTTTCCTTAAATAGCCAAAATTAGCGAGCACGCATCCGGTTGATGCGGTGCGGAGCGGTTCGTGTGGGACATCAAATTTTCGAAATTCGCTTACGAAAGTTCGTATGTGTTTTCGGGAAATGCCCTGTGGTCGATTTTCATTATTGTTTTTCAAACACCCCGACAAACCCCAATTTGAAAACACATTAACTTTCTTTTCACATTTCATTTATCTCTTCCCATTAATACAAACTGCAGTGAAGGCAGATATTCATTTTTATTACTCCGCAGGCCATTGTGATTTTCAGTGTATTTCATCTGATTTGAAAACTTTAAAATCAGAACATTTCATCGGAAAAATGTCCTAATTTTAAATTGAACGAAACATGATTATTGTGTATAATTTAAATGTATAATGAGATGTTGTTATGGTAAGGAGGCTAATTTAATGAAAAAACCTGAAATTACAGCGATATTATTGCATTTGGGTCCAAACAATTGGCGCAAAAAAGGCAGTTCATATGATTGGTACATAGATGAAGAAGATTTCGTATATCATGAAGAAATGACCTGTGACAAAGAAGTGTGGACCAAAATTACAAATCAGCTTCCCGAATGGGGCTTCAACACTGTTGTCATAGATGTTTCCGATGGTGTTGTATATGACCGACACCCCGAGCTCGCCATCAAAGGTTCATGGAGCAAAGACGAACTCCGTGCAGAGCTTGACCGCCTGCGTTCAATAGGGCTCTCGCCCATTCCAAAGTGTAACTTCTCCTGCGGACACAATGCATGGCTCAAGGATTATGCCTATATGGTCGGCACTCCCGTCTACAATGAGGTGTGTACCGATGTTATAGAAGAGCTCATAGAACTTTTTGACACTCCCGAATTTTTCCACCTGGGTCTTGAAGAAGAAGACGCTAAATCCCTTGTGGGTGAGAACTACCCTGTTTTGGTTATACGCTCGGCAAAGAAAAAGTGCGAAGACTCTCTTGTTCTTTTCAATGTGTGCCGTTCTCACGGTGTTCGCCCCTGGATATGGGCAGGTGCCGAAGATGTTAAGGCTTTTGGTTCCGAAGAGATGTTCCGCAAATATGTGGGCACCGATGTGCTGCTCTCAACCTGGCATTACCACTGGCTTCGTTACAACAAGCACATGAGAGATAAATATCCCGTTGTTGACTACGCCTGCAAATTTGAAGAATGGGGATATGAGCAAATCCCTGCAAGTTCATCGTTTTTCTGGCACCTCAGTCACAAAGATACGGTACGCTTTGCCAAAAACTATATCTCACCAAAAAGCCTCAAAGGCCATATATCGACACCCTGGATGCATACCACACAAAGAAAATACTACACCATTTTAAATGATGCATTCACCCTCTCAAATGCCATCAACGATGTTTACAGCGAAGAGCTCGATTTTGAAGAGTAAAAATATCTTAAAATAAGGTTGTGAATAATAATGAAGAAAATTGCATCAATAATACTTGTGCTTGTTATGATATTCACGCTTTGTATACCCGCTTTTGGTGCAGATGAAGCGCAAGCAGGCACAAATGTTTCCGTCACGCTTTTACAAGCCGACGGAAACGATGTGGACACCATAAAAGCCCGATGGAAAAAATCTCTCGTTGGTGATAGCTCCATCGATACGACCCAGTCTCATGCAGCAGCATACGTAAAAGTTATCAATAACAATTGCCAAAGTGCATTTGAAAATATGAGCAAAGACTCCGGCACTTCACCATGGAAGGGAACGCTCACCGCATCCGGTGACTTAACATCTTGCTTTGAGCAGACAGAAAAAATGGCAAAAGGCTACACTCTGAAAGGCTCAAACTACTGTGATAACGCAGCTGTGCTTGAATCAATCGAATATGCACTTAACTGGCTTTTGGACAATTATTACAACGAAGACATGGCGTATCTTGATAAAAGTAATTCCAACGACCTCCACTGGTCAAAAAGTGAATCTACAGGTTTCACGGTCAAGAACGATTGGTATGACTGGTTTATAGCAAGTCCGCGTTCTCTGGTAAATACTTTAATTCTTCTCGAGGATGACCTTGATAGTACCCTTTTTGAAAATTGTCTTAAAGCAATTGAAATTTTTGTGCCCGACTCACACATTAATGATGTGAGTCGTGGCTCCAACTTTATATATTATATGAAAATAAGGATTGGAACCACACTTCTCAGGGAAGATACAACTATGCTCAAAGCTTTCTTGGCTGAACTCGTGACCGAATTTACATATGTAGACACAGCGGTTGATGATGGCACTGATTCGCCCAGTCAAGGGTTTTATCCTGACGGCACCTATCTTTATCACGTAAGGCATTTCCTCAATGGCACATATGGTTCAGAGCATTTTGAGCTTCTGCCCGAAATTGCCGCACTTGTAAGAGACACTGAATTTGCATTTGATTCTGATACTGTGGCAAGGCTTTTTGAAATATACCGCAATGCTTTTGAGCCTCTTATTTATGGCGGCAAAGTGACCCCTATGGCAACGGGAAGAGCGCCTTATGGTGAAGTACACGATTCAGCGGCACCCAGAATCATGAAAGCTTCGCTTAGTCTGGTCACATTGTTTGACGGCAATCCGGCATATGTAGATGAGTGTACTCAGACCAAAATAAAGATCAAAGAATTTTACTCTGATAATGCAAAACTTGCGGCATTGCCCACCATCGACCTTATGGATCAGGCAGCTGCCACAGTAAATGACACATCTATAACAGACGCCGATCACTACACAGGTACCAAAATCTACAACAACGGTGACAAAGCAGTGCACCATACCAATTCGTTTATGACGGCAATTTCAATGTCATCATCAAGAGTATATAATTACGAAAGCCTTCATGACGGCTACGCAAAGGGCTGGTATGTGGGTGACGGAATGCAATACACCTATATGCCCGACGATACCCAATATGACAAAAGCTGGTTCTTATATTCAGACCCCTACAAGCGCCCCGGCACCACTGTTGATACACAAGAGAGGATTGCCGCAAAAATCACTGGAGGCAAAGAATACCTCAGCAGCAAAGACTTTGTGGGCGGTGTATCGCTTGGCAACACAGGCGTGGCTGCCATGGAGCTGGAGTCTTATCACAAAGATGATACTGATGATAATGATGTTGTAACATCGGGCTCTGGTGCTGGCGATTCACCAAGTCATAAATGCTCGCTCACTGCCAAAAAGTCATGGTTCATGTTTGATGATGAGGTGGTTTCTCTCGGCACAGACATTGACGCCAATGATGGCTATGAGGTTCGCACTATCTTAGATAACCGCAAAATGGCAAGAAACTTTGTTTACGTCGATGGTGTGATGATTTCAAAAGAGAATGTTCCATATTCTGCAAAGCATCTTAATTTTGACGATAAGATAGGCTATGTATTTCCGAACGGAGAAGATGTTACCGTAAATGTAAATGACAATTACAAAACATATGTCGAAGCGTGGATAAGCCATGGTGTCAGTCCCGATAATGCGGACTATGCATACATCACTCTTCCCGGCAAGACAAAAGTGCAGACGGCAGCATATGCCGCCTCGCCCGATGTGGAATTGCTCAGTAACACATCTTCGGTTCAGGCAGTAAAAGATAAATCCACCAACACTACGGGTTATGTTTTCTGGAAAAACGGAGCAAGCCTTGGAGGCATCACTGCAGATATGCCATGCACACTCATTGCAAAAGATGATGACGGCTTGGTAACGATGTCGGTTTCGGATCCCACTCATAAGCTTTCAGATATCACCATTACTCTGAATGATACCGTTGCGGTTCCTGCAAACACACCGAGCAACATTACCTTTAATATAGAAAACGGCAGCACAAAAATTGTTATCGATTCTTCCGAGCTCTCCGGTGAAAGCTATGAGTTTTCATATTATGAGCTTCCGTCGGAGTTTTCAGGTGACGAAGCTTGCGTAAAAAGTGTTAATCTTGCTGTTGCAGATAACGATATAGATGCAAAGCTTGTTGTACTCAATCCTTCAGATGCTCCGGCAGTGCTGACAATTGCCTTGGTAACCTATGGCGATAACGGCCGGGAACTCGTTAGTGTCATTTCCAAACCTGAAACCGTACCTGCCATGAGTGCATATTCCGGTTCTGTCAGTCTGCCGGTTGCAGACAGTTGCCTGGCAAAGGTGTTTGTGTGGGATAAACTAAAGCCCGTCAATAACGCAGATAAAGATAATACAATTTTGAATTTTGAATCATAAAAATTTTAACAGGAGGGATGAAAATTAAATACGAAAAACAAATTTGGTAAATCTAACCACCGGGTGTATTCATTACGGTCGGTTGGTTTTAAACTTGATATAATGGAATGATTGTGCGGTGATTTTCATCGCTGAAAGGAGCTTGTGTTATGAATTCTAAAATTAAAATTGGCTGGTCCGAAGTTGACCTTACACCCGAAAAAAAAATATCTCTTGCGGGTCAGTTTGCTGAAAGAATTTCAGAATATGTTGAAAAACCCCTTACAGCCACAGCTATGGCTGTTTCATCAGAAGATGCACAGATGATTATCGTCAGCTGTGACCTTGCTGCTGTTTCTGCAAATCTTGTTGATCTTGTAAGAGAAGAGCTTGAGGGGAATACAGCCGGAATTGATCCCGGCATGGTTATTATGAGTGCAATTCACACTCATACAGGACCGGAATTCCCCCTTGCCCGAAGAAACAATGTCAAAGTCGGTTCAAAATCACTTCTTATAAATCTTTTACCCGAAGGAAAAAAATATGTAGAAAGACAGAGTGTTTCAGATAATCCCGATGTTATACGGGGAGAGGAAATGCTTCACTATCTTGCAGAAAAACTTACAAAGGTTATCTTTGATGCTTGGGAGGACAGAAAACCGGGCTCATTTACCAATGCATTTGGCAGAGCGGCAGTTGGTATGTGTCGCAGAGCAACATATTCCGATGGTTCTGCTCAGATGTGGGGCGAAACAAATCAGGCAGTGTTCGAAGCTATTGAAGGCGGAAGTGATACAGGTATTGAACTTTTATATGTATATGACGAAAATGGTAAGTTAAAAGGTATTGTTCCTAACCTTGCCTGTCCTGCTCAGTGTGTACAGCACAGAATGTTTGTATCTCCCGATTTCTGGGGCGAAGTTAAAGTTCTTTTAAGAAACTACTTTGGCGAAGATATTTATATGCTTCCTCTTTGCAGTGCCGCAGGTGACCAGTGCCCGGTCGACCTTGTAAGGTGGGTAGAACCCGAAAGTGATGTTAACGATCCTAACATTGAACGTAAGTATCCTTTAAAGAGAAAAGCCGATCCTTCAATGTTTGACTTAAAGGGAATGAAGCTCGTCGGCAGAAGAATAGCAAACGAAATTATTGCGGTTTACGAAGATGGCCTTGACCCTGCACAGGAAGATGCCGAACTTGTGCATAATGTTCACATTATGAAACTTCCTCTTCGCAGAACAACACTTGCCGAAGTAAATGAAGCTAAAAAAGCCATTACAGACTATTTAGATAAAAAGGTGGGCGACGTTGACTTTAATGATGCAGCAAAACTTCAAATCTACACAGGTGTTCTTGCAAGAGAAGAACTTCAGAATATTCTAAATGTTGTAGATGCAGAAGTACATATCATAAAGCTGGGCAGTATTGCAATTGCAACAAACCCATTTGAATTATTTCTTGATTACGGCAATCAGATAAAAGCAAGAAGTCATGCTGAGCAGACCTTCATTATTCAGCTTGCAAATGGTATAGAGGGGTATCTTCCTACAGAAAAAGCCGAAAAAGGCGGACATTACAGCGCGTTTATTTCAAGCGGACTTGTAGGTCACATTGGCGGCGAACAGCTTGTAAGGGAAACTCTTGAAGACATCAATAATAATCTTTTCCCATTAAATAATTAAAGCCCCTCATTTTTTTCTTTGATATAATGATGTAGGCTAATTAATAATCTGTATTGCTTATTATTTCTGCCTTTTTGCGGTCTGGATTTTTTTGCATTCCCTTTTTTTCTATATAAAAAAGCGGTTGCTAAAGCAGCAACCGCTTTAAAAACACTATTAGCTATCGGAGACTCGAACCGAGTACGGTTTTTGCAGTAAATTCTGCGCAATACTTCGTCAAAATGCTCGTTAATACACCAAGTATTAACTGTGCTTTTTCCTTGTCTTATATGAATTAATACAGCTTATTATTTAATGAGCAAAATAACCGGATAAAGCGGTTCAACCCTTGTATCAATAACATATGTATCGTCCGAAACCTTTTCAAATGACACATTGGAGCATAAACCGTCTTTGGTTAAAATTTGTATTTCTGACGGCTCTTTTTCAAGATAAAGTGAAATATTATCCATCGGATCATACCCGAGATCAAACAAAGCACACAAGAGTCTGCCATCGTTTATATAACCGCTTCGCATACAAATTTCGTTGTCACCGGGATAATATATCGGCAAAGAGCCGGCATCTTTTAATAACTCAACAAACTGTTTTTTTCTTGTTTCATTAAGGAAAGCAAATCCTTCGTAATATTCATGCTTTGCTTCCGGTGAACCGCTGTAGACAACAGATAGCTTGCCGTCATCTCTGACGAATTTCGTTACTGCAGGTGACAGTATTTTTGCTTCTGTTCTTACTCTCGAGTAATTATGAGAAAGAGCTTTTGTATTTTCATTCAGAGGATTCAAATCTTTAATTTTATTCTGCTTTTGGCATGTAAAATCAATAGTGCCGTTAAAAGTCTCGCCGTTCACGGTTCCCTTGTTCCACTCCGAAACCGATACTCCCAAAAGATGACCGTATCCTCTGTCACACAAATCTTTTGCCGCATCAGAAGAAGCAAAAACAGAACCTTTAAATAATTCGCCGATCTGATCATCGGTCATATCACGGACAATATCTCCCTCAATAAAGGCAGAGCCATTGTTTTCATCCGCAAAATAGAAGGGTATGCCCATTCTTTCAAATACACATGTTGCCCATGTATTTGAATGATATTGCCATATGACATCTTTGCTGAACGAGTGATGTTCTTGCTCAATAAAGTATGAATTTGCACCTACCCAATTTATTCCTTTTGCTAATTCAAATAGATTTTCATAAAATTTGCTATGCTCTGCCAGAATATTTCTAAACTCTTTACCGCTTTGGGGTTCATAAGCACTTAGCCTTGTAAGCCAATGCTTTGCACCCATCAATCCGTCAAGAACAGATGCGGTATAATGAGCGTGAAGATATCTTGCATTTTTAGCGTAACGGTTAAACGGCACTGTGTCTGTTTCGGCAAGAACAATATCTATGCCATGTTTCTTTAATTTGGAAGAGCAAACACATGCACGACGCATAATATCGCTGAATCCCTTTGTTGTTATTGGTGAATATGTTCCGTTTGGAACACGAACAATAGTCGGATTACCTTTACCGCAAAATAT